>NZ_CAKQBI010000024.1:0-47800 GCF_934216135.1 uncultured Rummeliibacillus sp.
CCGGTGTAGCTCAGTTGGTAGAGCAACTGACTTGTAATCAGTAGGTCGAGGGTTCGACTCCTTTCGCCGGCACCATTGTTATTCCGAAGTAGCTCAGTTGGTAGTAGCATCTGACTGTTAATCAGAGGGTCGTAGGTTCGAGTCCTACCTTCGGAGCCATATGGAGAAGTACTCAAGTGGCTGAAGAGGCGCCCCTGCTAAGGGTGTAGATCGGGTAACCGGTGCGAGGGTTCAAATCCCTCCTTCTCCGCCATTATATTGGCCCCTTGGTCAAGTGGTTAAGACACCTCCCTTTCACGGAGGTAACATGGGTTCGAATCCCGTAGGGGTCATAAATATTTACTCGTAGAAAAAGTCAAGGAAGCAAATGCTTTCTTGGCTTTTTTTCATTATTCGGTCCTATACTAATGGGGGGAAAATCAATAATTTTCTTTATGGACAATTGCCTTACTACTTTAAAATGAAATACAAGAAATGTTTTATTGATTAAATTATCATTCCTCCTTCTTGAGGTCCTCCTGTTTTATCCTATATTAATTCATGCTAAGCAAAAGATGAAAATATAATAATATCAAGATAGATAGCGAGAATTGAATAGAAGGAGGGAAAATACTGAAGTACGATGTAATCATAATAGGTTCGGGTCTTGCAGGTTTAACAGCAGCTAGTGAATTAGTGGATGCTGGAAAGAAGGTGTTATTGGTTGATCAGGAAGGAGAACAATCACTAGGTGGTCAAGCTTTTTGGTCATTTGGGGGATTATTTTTTGTTGATACACCGGAGCAACGCCGATTAGGTGTGAAGGATAGTTTTGAACTTGCTTGGCAAGATTGGCAAGGTACAGCAGGATTTGATCGCTTAGAAGACGAAGATGCTTTTGCATATCGATGGGCAAAAGCATATGTCGAATTTGCAGCAGGTGAAAAGTATAGTTGGCTTAAAGAAAAAGGTATCAAGCTATTTCCAGTCGTTGGTTGGGCAGAAAGAGGAGGTTCCTTTGCAGATGGACATGGAAATTCAGTGCCAAGATTTCATATTACTTGGGGGACAGGTCCAGGATTATTAGAACCTTTTTTAAAGCGAGTACAAAGTGCAAGAGTTGCAGGATTACTCGATTTTAAACCGCGCCATCAAGTAACTGAACTCATTGCAAAGAATGGCACCGTTGTAGGAATAGCAGGTACAATACTAGCTGAAGATAATACCCCACGTGGTCAAGAAACGTCACGAGAGATAGTAGGGGAATTTTATCATTACGCTGATGCTGTGATTGTGGCAAGTGGAGGTATCGGAGCGAACCTAGAACTCGTACGTCAAAATTGGCCCTCACGTCTTAGCTCCCCACCTCAAAATATGATTGCTGGAGTTCCTGCGTTTGTGGATGGGAAAATGTTGGCCGTATCAGAGAAGGTAGGAGGGCGCATCGTTAATCGTGATCGCATGTGGCATTATACGGAAGGGTTGAAGAATTGGAATCCAATTTGGAAAAACCATGGTATACGTATATTGCCAGGACCGTCTTCTCTTTGGATTGATGCAAAAGGAAATCGCTTCCATGCTCCTAATTTCCCAGGATTTGATACGTTGAGTACACTAGAAGCAATTCAAAAGACAGGCTATGATTATTCCTGGTTTATCCTAACAGAAAAAATTATTGAAAAGGAATTTGCGTTATCTGGATCTGAACAGAATCCAGACTTAACAAATAAAAGTATTAAGCAGGTATTAAAACGAATATTACCAGGACCACCAGCACCAGTACAAGCGTTTAAAGAACGAGGAGAAGATTTTGTCGTTGCCAATAATGTTAAAGAACTAGTTGAAGGTATGAATAAACTAGTAGGTAATAATCTTCTAGATTTTATCAATATTAAAGAACAGATTATAGCACGTGATAGAGAACTAGATAATCCATTTACAAAAGATGCACAAATCAATGCCATCTTCTGTGCACGTAAATATATAGGAGACAAATTAATACGTGTTTCGAAACCGCACAAACTATTAGATCCTTCTTGTGGACCGTTAATAGCCGTACGACTGAATATTTTAACCCGTAAAACTCTAGGTGGATTGCAAACAGATTTAAATGGGGCAGTACTTAATCATGCAGGAGAACCCATTCCTGGACTATTTGCTGCAGGAGAAGTTGCTGGCTTTGGTGGTGGAGGGGTACATGGATATCGTTCGTTAGAGGGTACTTTCTTAGGTGGATGTCTTTTTACAGGATTGAGAGTAGGAAGGTATTTAGCAAAGTAGATATTTTATAAATAGCTTTGCTATAATAATAAATATATGAAAATAGGTAAGAAAATATAATAAAAGTTATTGGTAAAATACTAGAAAGTAGATGAATATTTTGGAAAATAAATTTCGTGTTAGCCAAATTCTTATTGCAAGAGATACTCAAAAAGTAGAAAAAATTTATGCAGTAAATGAAAAAGGAGAACCATTCGACTTGCTTGAAATTGGGGTTCTAGAGCATTTCCATATCCTTACGAAAGAGCAGCTACAAGAAAAATTAGATCAGTATAATATTGGAGCAACACTTAAGGTGGATGGGTATCGTACACTTTTAACCTTAAATTCAAAACAGGACGCAAATCTCTATATCGAACATATAGGACCTTATTTTAATGAAATATTATTATAACTTTCATATTTAAATCAAATCACTCTATTAAAATATATTGCTGCAAGGAGAGAAAATAGAATTAATGAACCAGCCTCAAGAAAAGCGAACAGATTATAAGATTCAGCCCTTTTTCTCAATTTGGCTTCATCCTAAAAAAACTGCCCAATTCATACTAGAACATAAAAATTGGACCTATACAATTGGATTTATTTTATTGGGTGGAATTGCTACGGGAATTTCAGAATTAGAAGATACAAAGCTCTATCCCTCTTTTCAAACATGGTTATTGCTTTTGGCATGTATTATTACAGGACCTTTTATAGGTGCAGTTAGTGTTGCCATTGGTACAGCTGTTACTTGGATCGTAGGTAAAATCTTCGGTGGTAAGGGTAGTTTTGAGGATATTTGGAAAGTAACAAGTGTTTCCTCTATTCCATCAATAGCGATAACTCCATTTCTGATTGTTTGGATGGCAAATTCGCCTCAAACCTTTTTTGATACAAACTATGAATCATCAACGATTATATTAAATATTGCCGCTTTTGCTTCACTTCTAATCAGCACAATTGTTTCAGTCTGGTCATTAGTGATTAATATAGCTGGTATTGCTGTTGCACATCGATTTTCGAATTGGAAAGCATTTTTTACAATTTTTATCCCGACTTTCTTGCTAATAGTAGTAATAGGTATTTTGGGTTTATTGTTGTATAGTGCATTTTCAGGAATATCTATTTAAAGGACCAAAAGAGATATCTCACTATTTATTGAGATATCTTTTTTATTAAAGTTATCAATAACAGTATAACTAGAAATAAATATGAAAATATGAATTTTCAAAAGACATAAAAAATTTACAAATTAACGTCTTTTCAGTATGATTAAATTTGTCTCTAGTAAATTTTTGATACGCTTTTTGTTAAGATGGAGGTATTTTTTTATACATGGAACATATTGAAAAGGGCAATAAATGGGCGTTACTTCCTTTTGTTGTATTTGTACTTTTATTTATAGGAACAGGTATAGTAACAAAAGATTTTACGGCTATGCCATTAAATGTTGCCGTAGGAGTTAGTTGTATACTATCATTTATGATGAATCGTCAAGAGAAGATGACGAAAAAAATTGAAATTTTCACAAAAGGAGCAGGCAATGCAAATGTAATGCTAATGGTCGTTATATTTGTATTAGCAGGAGCCTTTTCAAGCGTAGCTAAAGAAATGGGAGCAGTAGAGTCAACTGTAAATTTAGGGTTGTCATATTTGCCAGAGAACTTCTTATTAGTTGGCTTATTTATCATTGGATGTTTTATCTCACTTTCAATGGGGACATCAATGGGAACAGTAGTTGCATTAGCGCCAATTGGTGTTGGAATTGCTGATGCTACTGGTATATCAATGGGACTAGCTATGGCAACTGTTGTTGGAGGAGCGATGTTTGGCGATAATTTATCCATTATTTCAGACACCACCATTGCTGCAGTTCGTACACAGGGAACAGATATGAAGGATAAATTTAAAGTGAATTTACGTATCGTCCTACCGGCAGCCATGGTTACTGCAATCATAATAGCTTTAATGACTATGGGAAAGAGTCAATCCTTACAAGGAAATTATGATTATTCCATTATTTCTGTCATACCTTACCTGTTTGTATTGATCGTTGCATTAATCGGTGTTGATGTATTAAAAGTTTTAATCGGAGGTATTATCGCTTCAGCTATTGTTGGTTTTATCAATGGTAAGTTAACGTTCCTTTCATTCATCAAAGCAGTAAGTGAGGGAATGATAGGAATGGAGGATATTGCAATTATTGCTATTCTAATTAGTGGTTTAGTTGCATTAATACAACATAATGGTGGTATTCAATATTTACTTTATACGATTTCAACACGTATTCGTTCGAAAAAGGGAGCAGAGTTTGGAATTGCCTCACTGGTTAGTGTGACAGATATTTCAACAGTAAATAATACAATTTCAATCTTAATGACTGGTCCAATTGCCAAAAATATTGCTGATCAATATCAAGTTGATCATCGAAAATCAGCCAGCTTATTAGATATTTTTGCGAGTGTTTGGCAAGGATTTTTACCTTATTCGCCACAATTATTAGCAGCTGCAAGTGTAGCAGGGATTTCAACTATTGATATGTTGCAATATTCATATTATCCAATTTTAATGGGGATTTGCGCAATTGTAGCGATACTAATTGGTTATCCTAAATTCAAAAAATAGTAAAAAGGTCAAGTTACTACTGTATAGTCGTAGTACTTGACCTTTTACTTCCATCATCGGTGTTAATGAAGATATTATGCTCCGAAAATATTGTCTTCAGTGACAACTTCTCTTGAGATAGCTATGGCACCTTTTTTTCTTAAATGCAAGATGCACTCTTCGTTTGATTTTAGAATTTTTTCAAGGTAATATTCCTGCTTTTCAGGAGGAATGTGCATACCATTAAATTCATCTCGAAGTGCAAATTCATATACTGCTAATTCATCTTCAGTTAATTTTCCTGGATTTTTTGCTTCCATATATACAAACTTCCTTTACTTTAAAAACTAATAAGAACTTCTTTTAATTATACACTACAATTTAGTGTATTGAAGATATCAAACTCCTCTTGATAAATCCTACACTTATTTTAAAAGCATTTGAAGCTCAGGCACCACATTTTGCATTTTTCCGTTAATTAAGACCTCTATCGTATTTTCTATAGCTAGTTTTGTCATGGCGTTTCTAGTTTCTTGCGTAGCGGAACCTATATGTGGGGTTGCTGTAAAGTTATCTAATTCAAGCAATGGGTTATCATTGTTTATAGGTTCATGAACAAATACGTCCGAAGCAGCTGCGTAAATATCATGATTTTTTAACGCATTATACAGTGCTTTTTCGTCTACCGTCGCACCTCTTGACATATTAATGAATATCGCTGTTTTTTTCATCTTTTCAAACTTAGAAGCATTCATTAAATTCCTTGTTTCTTCAGTAAGTGGTGTTAGTAGAACAACAAAATCAGATTCTTCTAGAAGTTGATCTAGTGGTTTCCATAAAATATTTTCATTCTCTAATTCACTCTTTTTACGACGATTATAATAACTAACATCCATTGAAAACCCAAGTTTAGCACGTCTAGCTAGTTCTTCACCAATACGTCCCAGTCCAATAATGCCTAATTTTTTGTGGTGTACATCAAGTCCATAATAATTTACATCATCTTTTATAGTCCACTTTTTCCTTTTAATAGTAGAGGCAAGTTCACTGATTCTTCTAGAGGTATTTAACATAAGACCAAATGTTAAATCTACCACACAGTCATTTAATACATTAGGTGTATGTGTACCAATTATTCCAGCTTTCTTCATTGCAGCAATATCAAAATTATCATATCCAACACTTATGTTACTAACTAGTTTTAATCGAGGAGCATGTTGAATGAGTTCTTCATCAATTTTAATACCATAATTTAAGATAGCTTGTGCACTTTCTAGTGAAGTTAGAAATTGTTCTCTAGAAAAAGATGGTTGGTAGTCTGTTTCAAAATAATTAGATAAATAATCTAGAAAATGATGGTCTATCTCTTTCATAACTAAAAGTCTTGGTTTCACTCTAAACACTCCTTCAACGCATAATATAAATACATAATTAATAATATATGAAAAATGAGTGAAAAATCCAAAGATTCTTATTCCTTATAGTAGTTTATATACAAGGTAAAACTAAATACAAGTAAGATACATTGGATAACTATTATACTTACATATCACGTTGTTGAAAATAATGGCCACAGTTTATAAAATATTGTTAAGTAATCATCGTAAATATTTGAGATTTTTAACAAATAACAAGGCGAATATCGTAAAGGAAAGAATAAAATTGATAGCTCAATCGTAAACTGTTTTAGAGTAAGAAAGTATAAATATGTTCCAAAAAACAATAGATTTTCCTTTTCATTTCTGTTGAAAAGAGTAGAATAGTACAAGATAGGATTTTAGAAAGTGGGAGAATAAATGGAAGCAGCATTCCTAGCAAAAATAGCTTCAATTATTTTGTTAGATATCGTTTTGAGTGGGGATAATGCAGTCGTAATTGCACTCGCTTGCCGAAATTTAGCAAAAGAACAACGTAAAAAGGCAATTTTACTTGGTACAGGTGGCGCCATTGGTTTACGGATTGTCTTAACATTTGTAGCCGTTTGGCTTTTACAAATACCGTTAGTAAAAGTAGTCGGTGGCTTATTGCTACTTTACATTGCATTTGACTTATTAAGATCTGGAGATGAAGATCCAGATGTTAAAAGTGGTAATAACTTATTTGCAGCAGTTCGAACAATTATTGTTGCGGACTTTGTGATGAGTTTAGATAATGTACTTGCCATCGCTGGAGTTGCGAATGGTCACATTGGCCTTGTCGCATTAGGATTACTTGTTAGTATTCCTTTAATCGTCTTTGGTAGCCAAATTATTATTAAGTTAATGGAGAAATTTCCAATTCTTATTTGGATTGGTGCATTATTAATTGCTTACACTGCAGGCACAATGGTTGTAGATGATAAGTATGGTCATCAACTTGTTGAAGCTACTTTCCCTATGATGGAACATCTTATACCAATTATTAGTATGGTATTATTAATCATCATCGGTGTATGGACAAAAAATCGTCAAGTTAGAAATATAAGAAGATAAATGTTTGAAAATAGAAAGAGATGGCACCAGTAATTTGGTAGCCATCTCTTTCTGTTTTAATAATTTATAGTAGTGAGTATAATCCTTATTTAGCTTGATGGATTTCCTCTGTCAACGCTTCTAATTGATCAATTAATGAGCCGATAAAGGCAATTGTATCTTGTAGAGGTTTATCGGTTGTAATGTCCACACCAGCCATTTGTGCTAATTCAACAGGTGACTTAGTACCACCAGCTTGTAAGACTTTCAACCAATCATCTACCGCTGGTTGACCTTCATGTAAAATACGTTGTGATACTTGTGTAGAAATTGTTAACCCTGCGCTGTAAGTGTAAGGATATAACCCCATATAATAATGTGGTTGGCGCATCCAAGTTAGTTCAGCCCCCTTATTAAGTTCTACATCGTCTCCCCAGAACTCTTCTAAAACGGAGCGTTTTAAATCGTTTAAAATGGTTGCATTAACACTTTCACCAGCATCCACTAATTCATAAACTTTTCGTTGATATGCAGCTTCTAAAAGGTGAGTAACAAAGTTATGATAGTAAGTACGAGCGACTATGGTTGAAATTACCCAACGTTTAAAACGTGGATCATTCGAATTTTTAAGTAAATAATTGGCCATTAACATTTCATTCATAGTTGATGGTGATTCTACGAAATAAGTAGAAGATTCACTGTTGAAATAAGATTGATGTTTATGCGCATTTTTAAAATGTCCAGCATGGCCTAGTTCATGGGCTAATACAAAAACCTCATTCATACGTTGAGTCCAAGAAATTAAAATATATGAGTGGGATCCATATGGACTAGAACAAAATGCACCAGTAGATTTTCCTTCGTTGTTCGCAAAATCTATCCAGCGATCCTCAAATGCACTATCAATCATTTTTACATAATCTTCTCCCATAACTCCAAGTGCTTTTTTCATATAATCACGTGACTCTGGGATAGTGATAGATGGCTCATAATCAGGATCTAGGGAGATTTTTAAATCAGCAAAAGTCATCTTATCTAAGCCATGTTCTTTTTGTAGAAGTTTTGCATAACGGCGCATATGTGGTGCTAATTCCTTCATAATTACATCAATTTGACGATTGTATAAATCACGATCTACCTCTTGGTCAAATAGGAGATAATCGATTACCGATTCGTAGCCACGTAAATTAGCAATTGTTTTTTCAGTTTGTACATGTGTGTTGTATGCTTTAGCTGTTGTATGTTGATAGTCAGCTAGTTTTTCAGAAAATGCTTTGAATGCTTCACGACGGATATTCTTATCAGACTCTAGTTCCCAATCTCCTTCGAAAAGGTTATAGCTCAGTGGATAACTTTTATCACCAACAGTGAAGTTTTTGAATTTCATATCAACTAGTTTAGTAGTATTGTATATACCATATGCAGCATCAAAAGTAGAACCAAGTGCAGCTAAAGCTTTTTCCGCTTCAGGATGTAATTGATGTTCTTTTTTTGCAATAAGGCGTTTAATATAGTGTGTATAATTTGGTGCTAGTTGAATAGCTTCTTCTAGTAATTCCGTCGGTAAGGCAAGTATTTCACTATCTACAAATGATACTAAACTAGCAATTTGAGATGAAATATTTCCAAAGTTGTTAGCACGCATTTGAGCAAAGTCATTTGTTTGATCTGTTTCAAGATCTAATGACATAAATGCACCATAAGGAATTATAGCTTCTACTAAAGCTTCATAATCGGTAATAACATTAGCTACTTGCTTTGCATCCGTAATATGCCCTTGATATTGAAGATTGAATTTTTTTGCATCTTCAAATACTTTTTTTACACCTTCATTGTATGCTTCTTCATTTGTTACAAGATCCGTTAAATCCCAAGTTTCAGAAACGGGAACATCCTTGCGTTTAAGAATATTATCAATCATTTATAGCACTCCCTTTTATTACGTAATACGAATTATTTTCATTATAAAACGTATATTTAGTAAAGTAAAATATTTCAGAAAAAACAAGAAATTAAAAAACCTAACACAAAGGTTAGGCTACATGTATTATTTGTTTAATAATATCTTGTCTAGTAACAGCGGGTTAATATATTTGGCATCCTGGTAAGCGATGATATTCTGACCAGAAATTTCATCGATTAAAAGCAAATCACCATTTTGAGTATCACGGCCAAACTTTAACTTTATCTCATGAAGTTTTAGACCTTTTTTGGCCAATTCAGTTCTTACAAAATTCGAAATATCAATAGAAAGTAATTCTAATGATCGTTCTTCATCTTTGGATAAAATTCCTTTTTCAAATAAAATCGATTTAGCAATAGAATCATTTTGATGTTCATCTTCAAAATATGAAATAGATACAACATCTTCAAGTTCATGACCATTTTGGTCATAATGCCAAAGCGTATTAGCACTTGGAAACTGACATAATACTATAAGGCCATTGCCTATAAGAGTAGTTGGCTTTACAGTAATTGTTGCCTCTTCCATATTTGAAGATAGATAATATGTCGGAATATCGATTGCTTTTAATCTTTTATAAAAGTATGTTGTTAAACTATGACTTGCGTTCATGATTTCAGTAGTTGTTCCAACATTATTGTGACTTGTCACCCCTTGGTCACTTAAAACATGTTTAAATTGTAAAACAAAATGATTTTCATCAATTTTATAAACATCTTTGGTTGTACCTTTATAAATCAGTTCCATTTTCCATACCCCCTTTCATGTTATTGTAAGTTATTGTAATTCATAATAGTAAAAAATAGCCTAAAGAGAGGAGAAAAGTGTTGAAATGGACAAATATGGCGAAAAAAGCAGTAAACCCATTAGGATTTACCGCTTTACTATACTAAAGAGAAAAACATTATTAATGATTAGATAACACCTTGTGCAATCATTGCATCTGCAACTTTTAAGAATCCTGCGATGTTGGCACCGATTAATAAGTTACCTTCATGACCAAATTCTTTTGCAGCTTGGACACTATTTTTGTATATAGATGTCATGATGTCATGCAATTTTTGATCTACTTCTTCAAATGTCCAGAATAGACGCATACTGTTTTGTGCCATTTCAAGAGCAGAAACAGCTACACCACCAGCGTTTGCAGCTTTAGCAGGTGCGAACAATACATTATTTTCAAAGTAAACATCGATGGCTTTAAGAGTAGAAGGCATATTCGCACCTTCACCAACAGCTTTTACGCCATTTTTAACAAGTGTCTTAGCAGATTCCTCATCTATTTCATTTTGTGTTGCACATGGAAGGGCAATATCACATGGAATAGACCAAATACCATGACAATCTTCTGTATAAGTTGCATTTGGGTGAGTTTCAACATATTCTTTAATACGACCATGTCGCACTTCTTTAATTTCTTTAACTGTATCTAAATCGATGCCATTTGAATCAAATATATAACCGTTTGAATCAGAACATGCAACAACTTTTGCACCTAATTGTTGTGCTTTTTCAATCGCATATGTTGAAACATTTCCTGAACCTGAAACGACAACAGTTGCACCATCAAATGTCATGTTTATTTCTTTTAGCATTTCTTGTACGAAGTAAACACATCCATAACCAGTTGCTTCTTTTCGAGCTAAAGAACCTCCAAAACGTGGTAACTTACCAGTAATAACACCTGGTTCATATGCTCCACGGATACGGTTATACTGACCAAATAAGAAACCAATTTCACGAGCTCCTACACCAATATCACCAGCTGGCACGTCAACGTCAGGTCCAATATATTTATGTAATTCGGTCATAAATGCTTGACAAAAACGCATGATTTCAGCATCTGATTTACCTTTTGGATCGAAGTCTGAACCGCCTTTTGCACCACCAATTGGTTGACCTGTTAATGAGTTTTTGAAAATTTGCTCAAAACCTAAGAATTTGATAATACTTTCGTTAACAGATGGATGGAAGCGTAGGCCACCTTTGTAAGGTCCGATTGCTGAGCTATATTGAACTCGATAGCCACGGTTAACTTGAATTTTACCATGATCATCTTCCCAAGATACACGGAATTTTACTACACGTTCTGGTTCAACGATTCTTTCTAAAAGACTTGCTTTCATATACTCAGGACGTTGTGCAAATACGGGTGTTAAAGAATATAGAATTTCTTTAACTGCTTGTAAAAATTCTGGTTCATGCCCGTGTTTTTCTTTAAGGTTGTTATACACTGAATCAATATATTCAGTTGCTACTTTTTGTGAATCTGACATTGTTGTGACCATTTTGAAAACCCCCATGAAGTATTAGTAAAGTATATTTGTATTTTAGACTTAATCATATGAATTTTCAATCACTTAATATTATAAAAATACGAAATTAACTGAATTTTTAACCAGAAAGCGCTAACAATTGTGGCAATTAAGCATTATTATGTACGATTAAATAAGGTAAACTATATATAGGAGGTACGACAAATGTCAAAAATATGTATAGATGCCGATGGGTGTCCTGTCGTTAAAGAGGCCATTCAAATTGCAAAAGAGTTCCAATTAGAAGTAATTATTTTTTGTGATACCTCACATCGATTTGAAATAGAAGGTATTAAAACGGTAATAGTTTCTAAAGGTGCAGATGCAGTTGACTTTGCACTAGTTAATCAACTACAAAAAGGGGATATTTCAATAACACAGGATTATGGTCTTGCCGCTATGGTGTTAGCAAAAGGTGGCTATGTTATGAATCAAAATGGTCTACAATATACGTCTGAAAATATAGATCAACTTCTATATTCGCGTCATATCAACCAAAAAATTCGTCAGGCTGGTGGAAGAACAAAAGGGCCGAAAAAAAGGTCAAAAGAGTCAAATGAAAGATTTATCACTAACTTCCGTAAATTATGTGATTATGTAGTAACCAATATCAAATAGTAAATTTAAAAGACAAAAGAAAACAGACCGGTTAGAGTCAGTTTTCTTTTGTCTTAAAATCTAAGTTATTCAGCGGTTAGTTCCTCAACAGTTTGTTCGACTTCCTTACGCGTCATTTTTTTATTTCCTTTTCGCATTGTGTCGAGTGTTTTATGTGCTAATGCAAGAGGAATTTTACAAAACATTAAAATACTGCGTTTTGAAATACTTTTATTGTATTCATCCGCTTTAGCTAAATTTTCTTCTGCATAATTGAACAAATCTTCTCTTGTCCATCCTTCTGGGACAAAGCTTACTCCACGTTCTTGATCTTCAGATTGATTGCGTAAAATATTGACAGCTTGTAATCCTCGGCCATAGCCTATCGCAAGTTCTCGATTTGTTTCGATACCAGCACCCCAGCACCAAATATCTGATAGCATAACACCAACAAGACCAGCAACATAATAGGTGTATTCATCTAAATCTTCTTTCGTTTTGACAATCCATTCTTTAGACGCCCATTTCGCCATTCCTTCTGCCATTTCACTAGTTGAAGCTGCAACAGTTTCACGAATTTCCTCAGGGCATAGAGTTAACCAATCACTCAGCCGTAATGTTACTTCCGGTAATTGATCTTTGTAAGGTTCTAATAATTTCATGTAAGCATCATTGTCAAAAGGCTTTAACAATAATTTACTTGTTTCGTTTAATAGCTCTGTTTTAATATGGTTAGGCAATTCCTCATGATCTTCTATTTCATCGATGGCTCTCATGCATAAATAAGCTGTTCCTACAGTAGTTTTTAGGTCTTTTTCTAAAAATGTAATGGGGATGAAGAAAGTTCGACTAGTCTTTTTTAAAACTGCCATTGCTTCTTTATAAAGTTCTTTTTGTTGTGTCACTTGCAATTTCCTCCGTTTAATAAATAAAACATTATCTATATCGTATATCAAAATTTCTAAAATAGAAAATCAAATCATTATAAAAACTAATTTCTTTTGATAAAAAGACTCAAATGCTCGAATATTTTATGTAATAAAATATGAATTGTTGTCAACAAGTCAGTACAATTTTACATTAATAAAAGCCCGCTCTTATAATGAGGGGCTTTTAATAGGAATAAGAGTGGAAATCAACTATATCATAGGAAATTCGATTAAAATTTCTATTCCTAAATGTTTAATGGTCTTTTCTTGTCCATTTTCTATAATAGTAGATGTTTGAAAATCAGTACCATCTCTACCGAGAATACTTAAGATAATAGCATTGTAACTACGTCTTTCTGACATTAATTGATTAATTTCTTTTGCTGCATTTTCTGGAATGCTGCCGACAATATGAAAACCAGATTTCACTTCAATTTCATCGTGGTGTTTGTTTAACTCTAACTTAGCACCTCTTTGCAGTGTACGAATAATACGTTCATACTTAAAAGTATGTTCTAAGTTAAGACAAAAAACAGTGGATAAATTTTTATTTGCTTTAGAAAGAATTAGTTCCCTTTCTTGAGCAATCCTTTTATACTTTTCTTCGTTTTTTAAGCTATTCTGTAGTTGCATTGAAAAAGTTCACCCCAAAAAGAAAATAATTACACATATCTTATTATTCTGCAAAAATAATTAGATGTCTATTATTTTATCATTTACATCTATGAAAGCATTTTCAAAACAAAGCCAATGTGCTATAATAGGTAAATAATTTTGTCTAAAATGTGAATTTTTTATTTGAGAAATAAATTAAACGATAACAGTTTAATGGATGTGTAATGATAGATTTGTTCATTGTTTATAGTTTGATTAGAACAAGAATATTAATTAGAATTTAGAAATTCAAACTATTATTTATAAATGTGTAGATAGAAACTTCTCTTTTAAATAGTAAAAACTATAAATGTAAAATTGACTCAATTAGCATTTTCAATATATAGAATGGTGCATTGCTTAAAAAGTAATAACCGAGTAAAGTATTAATGGGCGATTAAGAAGGGGCAGATTTTGATGACAAATACAATAGGCATTGACGCTGGGGGAACACTTACTAAACTAGCATATATGAACGATCAGCACGAGATTCAATTGCAACATTTCCCATCGAATGATTTACCAAATGTATTAGATTGGATTAACCAACATGATATTGATGAAATTGGTTTAACAGGTGGACGTACAGAACAAGTTAAAGTTCTACTTGATAAGGTCAATTCTATCCATTATATAGTGGAGTTTGAGGCAACATTAAAAGGAGTTCGATATCAATTAGAAAAAGAAGGCTATTCTTTTGATAAAAGTATTATTACGAATATCGGTACAGGAACCTCAATCCATTATATGGATGCTGAAAAACATATGCGAATTGGTGGTACTGGCGTTGGTGGTGGGACACTAATTGGACTTGCATCGCTAACAACAGGCGTTCACAATTATGAGGAAGTTTTGCATCTTGCTAAAAAAGGCAATCGACAAGGGATTGATTTATTAGTTCAAGATATTTACCAGGGGATGGATTCACCAACTGAGCTTCAACCTACTTTAACTGCAAGTAATTTTGGAAAAGTCGGCATTAATGATGAAACAAATTACGAAACAGAAGATGTGTTAGCAACAGTTCAAGGTTTAGTAGGCGAAGTTATTACGACATTAAGTATTCAATTAGCAGAACAAATGGATACAGAACATATAATATATATTGGTACTACACTAGATAACAATGAAAAACTTCGAGATATCATTGCAAATTATACTATTCTAAAAAAGAAAACACCTATTTTCTTACAGGATCATGGATTTAGCGGAGCGATAGGTGCATTAATGAATATTATTGAATAAGTAAAAGGCTTAATAGCTAATGGGCGCTATTAAGTCTTTTTATATCTTATTGCTTTTTCGTTTTTTGAATGCCTTGTCGAGCAAGGGCATCTGCTGCTTTGTTTTGGGAATCAGGTATCCATTTTATAAAGAATAACTCGAATCGCTCTATAAGTGTTAATGCTTGTTGTAAATAGGGCTTATATTCGTCATTCTTTACAAATTCTTTTTCGATTGATGATACAACAATTTTGGAGTCAGAACGCACTGAAATAATGCCTTTAGATAATTTAGCTGCTTCTTGCAATCCTCGGATAAGAGCCATAAATTCAGCTATGTGGTTATTCGTAATACCAACAGACTCACTAATTTTCACTTGGTGACCTTCGCCTTTTATATAAATGCCAATAGCACTAGGTCCGGGATTTCCTGCACTAGCTGCGTCGATATATACTTCTAACATTTTATCACCACTTCCAAGTTCTATACTTGAATATTAACACATAGAAAGTAAAATTGATGTAAATTTGAAAACGGTGCATAGTAATGGCTTACTTGCTTATATTATTTACTATATCACTTGACTTTCAAAATTTCGGTAGTAGAATAGAAAAATACTGCAAAATGAGGTGATTCCATTTGATCGAGCAGAGCACCATAGTAAAAGAAATCGATGAATTATTAGAAAACTATTGCGAAGGCTGTTTGGCAAAAAAACAAATGCGAAAAGAGCGGGGAAAATCCGGTGCTCATAAATTTTGTATTGAATCATGTACTGTTGGCGAACAGTTACAATTTTTAGGTGAAGAATTACTAAAAGTATATACTAAAGCATAATTAATATAAAAATATATGTTGATAAAGACACCATAAGAATGTTAATCTTATGGTGTTTTTATTAAATGGAAAATTGCGTCATTTTAGAATATACAGAACTTTATGTTTTTTATTTAATCAGTTTAATAAGAATTTTTGAAAAAGTATTGACTATTATTAGGATAATTTGTACACTGTGAAAAAACAAATGTTTTTTATAGAAATACAAAAACGAAATTTTCAAATAAATTGTAAGGATCTGATGAGATGAAAGTATGTAAATTTGGTGGGACTTCAGTCGCTAGTGCAGAACAAGTTAAGAAAGTTGCAGCCATCGTGAAATCGGATGCTACACGAAGAATAATAGTTGTTTCTGCTCCCGGCAAACGTTTTAGTAATGATATAAAAGTGACAGATTTACTTATCCAGTTAGCAAATGCAGTAATTGAGGGAAAAGAATATCAAGCTGAATTACAACAGGTAGTTTCTAGATATAAAGAGAATGCAGAAGGTTTGAATCTTGACGACAAAATAACTGAAGCCATTGCTACAGATTTACATGCTCGTATAGAAGAAGCTTCTAAAATTAGTGATGATTTTTTATTGGATACATTAAAAGCAAGTGGTGAAGATAATAACGCGAAGATGATTGCTGCTTACTTTAAAAGCATTGGTATGAATGCAAAATATGTTAATCCAAAAGAAGCAGGTTTAATCGTGAATGATGGTCCAGAACGAGCTATGGCGGTGGCAGAAGCCTATGCGAAATTAAATAGCTTAAAAAATTCAAAAGAAATTATTGTTTTTCCCGGCTTTTTTGGATTTACAAAGGCAGGAGTACTAAGAACTTTTGACCGTGGTGGTTCTGATATTACAGGTTCTATTTTAGCTGCTGCTGTTCAAGCTGATTTGTATGAAAACTTCACAGATGTAGATTGTGTATTTAGTGCAAATCCAAAAGTGGTCAATAACCCAGCAGAAATTCAAGAAATTACATACAGAGAAATGCGAGAGTTATCCTATGCAGGTTTTTCTGTATTTCATGATGAAGCATTAATGCCTGTTGTAAAATTGGGCATTCCAGTGAATATCAAAAATACAAATAATCCGAAGGTGGAGGGTACGAAAATAGTTTCTAAACGTAAGGAGAATCATCGCCCAGTGACAGGGATTTCTGCTGATTCAGGATTTTCAATTTTATATGTAAGTAAATATCTAATGAATAGAGAAATTGGATTTGGACGTAAATTGTTGCAAATTTTAGAAGAAGAGCATATCTCTTATGAACATACACCGTCAGGCTTAGATGATATTTCAGTCATTATTCGCAGTCATCAACTATCGCCAGAAAAGGAAGAGCGTATTATAAAACGTGTTTATGACGAATTACATGCAGATGATGCATATTTCCGTCACGGTTTCTCAATGATTGTTATTGTCGGAGAAGGTATGAATAATAATACTGGTTTGGCAGCTCGAGCAACGAATGCTATAGCAACAACTGGTGCTAATATCGAAATGATTAACCAAGGTTCATCAGAAGTAAGTTTATCCTTCGGCGTACAAGAAAAATTTGAAAATGTAATTTTACAAGCGTTATACCAAGAATTTTTTGCAGTTGCCGCAGTTAGATAAAGGGATGAATACGATAAAGTGAAACAAGCTCTTTTTTGCAGCTTTGCAGTTTAATACAAAATTAATCATAAAACAGCTGGTTTAGAAAACATTTTCCTACCAGTTGTTTTTTTATTTTTACTCTTTTATTCTTTTAATCTTTAAATGTGAAATTATTTATAATTTTCAGTTTAAATTAATAAATTAATAATAGCTTTAATTTGCTTTTTTTATAGGATTTCCTATAAATTTAGAATAGTAAGATAACAGGAGGTGAATTCTCTGCGTTGATCAATATTCAGCGTAGAGAGACCATATTTGGACATTGAGATAGCCAGTAATTTAGTTCTGTTTGTAATTTTAATTGCAATGACTGGATTTTTTGTTGCAACTGAATTTGCTATTGTGAAAGTAAGATCTACACGAGTGGATCAGTTGCTGGCAGAAGGAAATAAAAAGGCGAAGAGGGCCAAAAAGGTAATTACTCATCTAGATGAATATTTATCTGCTTGCCAGCTTGGTATAACAATAACAGCTTTGGGATTAGGGTGGATTGGTGAGCCAACTGCAGAAAAATTATTACATCCAATTTTTGAAGCATTTAATATTGAAGGCAATACAGCTTCTATATTATCGTTTATTGTTGCATTCTCTGTTGTTACCTTTTTACATGTTGTAGTTGGTGAGTTAGCGCCTAAGACGTTAGCTATCCAACAAGCGGAAATGATTACCTTGAATTTTTCAGGTGCCATCATTCTTTTCCATAACATCATGTATCCAGCTATAAAATTATTAAACGGATCAGCAAGAATATTAACAAGTATTTTTGGCTTAAAAATGCAATCTGAAGGAGAAGAAGTTCATAGCGAGGAAGAATTACGAATGATTTTATCTGATAGCTATGAGAATGGTGAAATTAATCCTTCTGAGTATAAATTAGTGAATCGAATCTTTGAATTTGACGAACGGATTGCAAAAGAAATTATGGTGCCTCGTACGGAAATTGTAAGTTTTGATAAGGAAACAACTTTAAGTGAAGTTTTTGAGCTGATGAATGTAGAGCAATATACTCGATATCCAGTTATAGATGGTGATAAAGACCATGTAATTGGAATTGTTAATATGAAACAACTTTTATCAGCATTGATAATAGATGAAAACAGTAAAACAAAAAAAGTTCAAGATTTTATGCAACCCGTAATTCGTATTATTGAAACAGTTCCCATCAGTAGCCTACTCATTAAATTTCAAAAAGAAAGAATTCATATGGCTGTTTTACTCGATGAGTATGGCGGAACATCTGGAATTGTGACAATTGAAGATATTATTGAAGAAATTGTAGGAGAAATACGTGACGAATTTGATGAAGATGAATTACCGGAGATTCAAAAAGTAAGCGAAGGTCATTTTAGTTTTGATGGTAAAGTGTTACTTGATCAAGTAAACAATATGTTAGGCGTACAAATTGTTGAGGAAGATATTGATACAATTGGTGGATGGTTTATGTCACATCAAGATAATGCAAAAGAGGGAGATTGTTTCGAAAGAGACGGATTTAAGTTTATCGTAAACCAAGTCAATAAACATCAAATTGTCAGGATAGAAGCGATAAGAATAAGTGCATAATATAAAAAAGCTACTCACAGTAAGAGTGAGTAGCTTTACTATTTAAATTTATAATTTAATCACATTGGCAGCCTGAGGTCCGCGATTTCCTTCAATAATATCAAAACTTACATTTTGTCCTTCTTCTAATGTACGAAAACCTTCTTGTTGAATTCCTGTGAAATGGACAAAAACGTCATCACCATTATTGTACTCAATAAAACCATAGCCTTTTTCGTTATCGAACCATTTTACTTTTCCTTGGGGCATTCGCGTTCCTCCCAACAACAAATTAAGTTTTCAGATTTATAAAAAAATAAAGGATGGATAAACTATACATGAATGTATAAAATATGTCAATTGATTGTCGAGGTTTGAATCATATTGATGAAAATTCTATTCTATAGTATGGTTATTGTATCAAAAGAGTGAGTATAGCTTTTACGCTCCTTTTAAATTTTTTAATGAAAGAAGGCTTTACTGTGTCAAAAACTACTCAACCATTATCAGATTTAGAAATTGCTCGAAATGCGACATTGCAACCAATTACAGAAATCGCGGAAGCTGCAGGGATTCCTGAAGAAGCATTGGAACTCTATGGGAAATTTAAAGCTAAAATTGATGTAAATCAATTATCTCACTTAACACCAGATGCAAAAGTGGTCTTAGTTACAGCTATCAATCCAACACCAGCAGGGGAAGGTAAATCTACTGTAACAGTAGGATTATCTGATGCGCTTCATCAATTACATAAAAAAGTGGTTGTAGCTCTTCGTGAACCGTCATTAGGACCTGTAATGGGTATAAAGGGAGGAGCAACTGGTGGTGGATATGCACAAGTATTGCCAATGGATGAAATAAATTTTCACTTTACTGGAGATTTACATGCAATTACAACAGCTAATAATGCTCTTGCTGCTCTAATTGATAATCATATACACCAGGGGAATAAGCTAGGAATCGATCCTCGTCGTATTATCTGGAAAAGAGTTCTAGATATGAATGATCGAGCATTACGTAATATTGTAATCGGTCTAGGCGGCCCAGGACAAGGAACACCTCGTGAAGATGGATTTGATATTACAGTAGCATCAGAAATTATGGCAATTTTCTGTTTAGCTACTGACTTACAAGACCTGAAAAAAAGACTTTCAGATATAGTAATAGGCTATACTTTTGAGAAAGAACCAGTATTTGTTCGTGATTTGGGTGTTGAAGGGGCATTGACATTATTATTGAAGGATGCTTTCAAACCTAATCTTGTTCAAACTATGGAAGGAACTCCAGCAATTATTCATGGAGGACCTTTTGCAAATATTGCACACGGCTGTAACTCTATTCAAGCAACACAAACTGCGCGTAAGTTAGCTGATATTGTCGTTACAGAAGCAGGTTTTGGTGCAGATTTAGGTGCTGAAAAATTCATGGATATTAAAGCAGTACAAGGTGAGTTTAAGCCAAGTGCTGTAGTAATTGTAGCAACTGCAAGAGCATTAAAAATGCATGGTGGAGTAGATAAATCAAGTTTACAACTTGAAAATGTACCTGCTATTAAAAAAGGGATAAAAAATCTCGAAAAACATATAGATACAATCCGTCAATATGGCGTAGAACCTATTGTAGCATTAAACCGATTTATTACAGATACTGAAAAAGAAATCGCAGAGATTATTAGTTGGTGTGACTCTCATCAGGTTAAAATTGCTCGTACAAATGTATGGGAAGATGGTGGAGCAGGTGGTATCGAGCTTGCAAATAAAGTTTTAGAAGTAATCGACAAAGAAAATCATTTTAAACCTATATATGATGTAACTGATTCAATTGAACAAAAAGTACGTTCAATTGTTCAAAAAGTGTATGGTGGACTAGATGTAGAATTTACAGATAAAGCACGTAAACAAATGATTGAAATTGAAAAGTTTGGTTGGGACTCAATGCCGGTTTGTATGGCAAAAACACAATACTCATTGTCAGATCAACCAAAACTATTAGGACGACCAGAAGATTTTACAATTACAGTACGAGAAATCATTCCAAAGTTAGGTGCTAAATTTTTGGTGTGCTTAACAGGTAATATTATGACAATGCCTGGACTCCCTAAAGAACCAGCAGCATTGAAAATGGATGTAGACGAAAATGGTAAAGCAGTAGGATTGTTTTAAGGGAGACATTAAATAGAGTATCGTTTTATCTATAGGATAAAAATAATTTATTTTTAACAAAAAAGAACAAAAAGAGGCTTTCAAAAGTGAGATTGAATTTCCCATTTTGATAGCCTCTTTTTGTATGAATGCATTATTTTTAAAAAACTATAATATTAAAACAGGAATTTTAAAAAATAAATTGAATATATAATAAAATGATTTTTTATAGAATATAAATGTTGTAATGTAGAATATATACGAATAAATGATTTGCTCAAAAATGAATAAGTCAAGAAAAATATTTTTGTGCAAGCGCTTGCATTTATAATTACAAAATATTAAAATTATTCCATAAAGTTCATGTTAGGAGGTGCGTTAATGGTTCCTTTGAGCGAACCTTGGTGGAAAAAAAGTGTTGTTTACCAGATTTATCCGAGAAGTTTTATGGATTCAAATGGGGATGGAATTGGTGATTTACAAGGAATTATTTCCAAGATTCCTTATTTGCAAAAGTTAGGAATAGATGTAATTTGGCTAAGTCCAATTTATGATTCTCCAAATGATGATAATGGTTATGATATTCGAAATTATAGTTCAATTATGAGTGAGTTTGGTACAATGGAAGACTTTGATCAATTGTTAGAAGAGGCCAAAAAAGTAGGGATTCGAATTGTAATGGACCTTGTTGTTAATCATACGTCAGATGAACATCATTGGTTCATAGAATCTCGTTCCTCTAAGGACTCACAATATAGAGATTATTATATTTGGCGTGAAGGAAATGGTGAATTACCACCAAATAATTGGGGATCTGTATTTTCAGGTAGCGCTTGGGAGAAGGAAAAAAACACAAATTCGTATTATCTACACCTTTTTTCAAAAAAACAACCTGATTTAAATTGGGAACATCAACCTCTAAGAGATGACATTTATAAAATGATGTCCTATTGGCTTGATAAAGGAATTGGCGGT
The DNA here is from genome assembly GCF_934216135.1 of uncultured Rummeliibacillus sp. Taxonomy (NCBI): domain Bacteria; kingdom Bacillati; phylum Bacillota; class Bacilli; order Caryophanales; family Caryophanaceae; genus Rummeliibacillus; species uncultured Rummeliibacillus sp. The sequence goes on from NZ_CAKQBI010000024.1 coordinate 22,129, forward strand.
TTTCGAATGGATGTGATCAATTTTATCTCAAAGGATAGTAAATTACTAGATGGGAAAGTTTATGCTGGTCAGTTGTATGGAGATGGAAGTCCATATTATATTAATGGGCCTAATATTCATACATATTTACAAGAAATGAATGCTAAGGTATTAAGCCATTATGACGTGATGACAGTAGGTGAAATGCCTGGTACTTCTACAGATGAAGCGAAAATTTATACGGATCCTTCAAATCAAGAAGTTAACATGATCTTTACTTTTGAACATATGAATATCGATCATGGACCTTTTGAAAAATGGGATATTCAACCTTTCAATTTAGTAAAGCTAAAAAAAGTTTTAGAAAAATGGCAAACAGCACTTTATAACAAAGGTTGGAATAGTCTTTATTGGAATAATCATGATCAACCTCGAGTTGTTTCACGTTTTGGATGTGATGACGAAAAGTATCGAGAAAAATCTGCTAAAATGCTAGCAATCTGTCTTCATATGTTACAAGGAACGCCATATATTTATCAGGGCGAAGAATTTGGTATGACGAATGTAAAATTTAAATCGATAGAAGATTATCGTGATATTGAAACTTTGAATATGTATAAGGAAAAAAGCAATCAAGGAATTCCACATAAAGAAATACTAGACAGTATTTACGCAGCAGGTCGTGATAATGCAAGAACTCCGATGCAATGGAGTACAGATGGAGGATTTTCAACAGGAACTCCGTGGATTAACATGAATCCCAACACACCGAAAATCAATGCTGAACTTGCGCTTGAAGACACATCATCTATTTTTTATACGTATCAAAAGCTTATTCAGCTAAGAAAAGAACACGATATTATCACATATGGACGATTTCAATTATTGTTAGCTAATCATGTCAATCTATTTGTCTATAAACGTATTTTTGAAAAGCAAGAGTGGTTAGTCATCAGTAACTTTTCTAAAGAAACTGAATTATTAGACCTATCATGTTGCAAAATTCAAGATTATAAATTTAAAGTAATTATTGCTAATTATGAGGATATAAAAATTGAAGGAAATACGCTTAAAGTTCGGCCGTATGAAGCGTTTGTTCTTTCTTTTGGGAGGGGATAACTAGAATGAGCCTAGTACTAGGTGTTGATATTGGTGGAACTAAAATACGTATAGGTGTTGTAAGTGAGACTGGTGAAGTTATAGCTGATACGACGATTCCAACAAAATTACCTTTATACCCTTATTTAGAAGAGAAAATTCTCGAGGTACAAAAACAATTTCCTAATTTAATAGGGATTGGTATAGGAACGAGAGGGATGGTAGATAGTGAAGAAGGAATAGTCACTTTTGAAACCGAATTACCCGGCTGGAAAGGGACTCATGTAAAGAAACAATTACAAGCTGCTACAGGAATTCGTGTAGAAATAAATAACGATGCAAATTGTGCAGCACTAGCTGAGTCATATCTTGGCTCTGCAAAGGATTATCGTCGAGTGGTTTGTTTAACAGTAGGAACTAAATTGGGTGGCGGAATAATTATTGATGGAAATGTTATGAATGGTGCGCACGGTGGTGGTGGAGAAATTGGTCATATGATTTTGTATCCTAATGGTATTCTTTGTGGCTGTGGACGATATGGTTGCAGTGAAGAATATGTTTCTGGGACTGCTTTAAGAAGGTTAATATTAAATAATAATGTTATAGATCCCAAAACTGAGGAATTGGTAACTCCACATGAATTATTTAAGATGGCAGCAAATGGCCACAAAGGTGCAATAGCTGTTCGCAATGCTTTCCTTACCGATTTCGCTATTGTCATATCTAATTTACAGGCAATTTTAGATATGGATTGTGTTGTTATAGGTGGAGGAGTTTCTGAATCATCTGATGATTGGTGGAGTTTTCTTCTTACTGAAGTAGAACCATTAAAATTAAAACCTTTAGAAATTAAAAAAGCAGTCTTTGGAAATGAGGCAGGAATGCTTGGTGCTGCATTATTAGTCATTGATCGCTCAAAACTCTTGCAATACAGAAAAGGGAGTGTAAAGACATGGCAACTTTAAAATTAAAAGGAATTTCGAAAATATATGATAATAAGACAAAGCTAAAGGCCGTATCAGATTTTAATCTAGATGTAGAAGATGAAGAATTCATCGTTTTTGTTGGACCATCTGGCTGTGGAAAAAGTACAACTTTAAGAATGATCGCTGGTTTAGAAGAAATCTCAGAAGGAGAGTTTTTAATCGATGGGAAGCGTATGAATGAAGTTCCACCAAAAGATCGTGATATTGCAATGGTATTTCAAAATTATGCTTTATATCCACATTTGACAGTGTTTGATAACATGGCTTTTGGATTGAAAATGCGTAAAGTCCCAAAAAAGGAAATTGAAAAAAGAGTGAAAGAAGTTGCAGCAATTTTAGATTTAGAACCATATTTAAACAGAAAACCAAAAGCATTATCAGGTGGTCAACGTCAGCGTGTTGCATTAGGTCGTGCAATAGCTCGTGATGCTAAAATATTTTTAATGGATGAACCATTATCCAATTTAGATTCAAAATTACGTGTACAAATGCGCACAGAAATTATTAAGCTACATAACCGATTAAAGCCGACAACCATTTATGTTACACATGACCAAACAGAAGCAATGACAATGGCAACAAGAATTGTCATCATGAAGGATGGGGTTATCCAACAAATTGGTACGCCAAAGGAAGTGTATGATGCACCTGCAAATGTTTTTGTCGGAGGATTTATTGGTTCACCTGCTATGAACTTTTTTACAGGAGTTTATCAATCAGGTTCTATTCAAATTGGTGAAAAAACTATACCATTGCCAACAGAATTTCAGTCAATATTACAAAATTACAATGGTGAAGAAGTTTTCATGGGGATTCGTTCAGAACATATAAGCAATGAGAAAAACAACTCTGTAAGTAATGATGATTATATTGTTGAAACACAAATTGAAGTAGCTGAACTAACAGGAGCGGAACAAATGATATATGCAAACTTGGAAGGACAGAATTTTGTAGGAAAAATTGACTCTGCTAAAACAGTTCATCCTGGGGATTATATTAATCTAGTATTCCAACTAAAATATGCACATTTCTTTGATAAAAAAACAGAATTGCGCATAAATTAGATATTGTTATATAAATAGCAATATGTTAGGATTTAAATAATTCATTATGTGCAAACGTTTTCGCATTTTGAATTATTTTTTTATATTAATTATGCAAACGCTTGCAAATGAAAATTTATCACAAAGGGGTAGAGAAAAAGTGAAAAACAAATGGCGTGCAGGGCTCTTAGCTATGTCACTAGGGATTACGGGGATTTTAACGGGGTGTGGTTCTAACGAAGATTCATCAAATGAGGGGACATCAGGATCAAAAAATAAGCAAGTCACGATTGACGTGTTCCAGTTTAAAGTGGAGTTTAAAGATCAATTTGAAAAAGTAGCGAAAGATTATGAAAACGAACATAAAGATGTAAAAATTAACATTACAACTGTTGGTGGAGGAGAGGATTACGGCGCAGCTCTTCGCTCAAAATTTGCTTCGGGTAAGGAACCATCCATTTATAATATCGGTGGACCACAAGATGTGGCAGATTGGCAGGATAAGCTAGCGGATCTATCGGATTCAGGAGCTGCAGGTGCTGCATTAGAAGGAACACTTGATGGAGTAACATTAGATGGGAAAGTGCTAGGTGTTCCATACAATCAAGAAGGTTACGGATTTATATACAATAAAAATATCTTCAAAAAAGCAGGAATTGATCCGACGACAATTACGGATTACGCTTCGTTAGAAAAAGCTGTAAAAGAATTAGATAGCAAGAAAAAAGAATTAGGAATTCAATCTGTATTTGCATTACCTGGTAAAGAAACATGGGTAACGGGTCTACATTTATCAAATACATTTCTTGCTCCGGAGTTCGATAATAATGTTTTAACTGCTTATGATGCTAAAAAGGTTGATTTTAAGTATGGTGATGCATTCAAGAAAATATTAGATTTGCAAAATCAATACTCCGTTCAACCTACTGTAAGCTTGGACTATTCAAAACAAGTTGAAGAATTATTCTCTCTTCAAAAAGTAGCAATTATTCAACAAGGAAACTGGATATATGGATCAATCGCTGGAATCGATGAAGAATTTGCAAACAATGGTATTGGAATTTTACCAATTCCTGTAGAAGGGTATAAAGAAGACAGTATTCCAGTAGGGATTCCAATGTACTGGGGTGTTAACAATAATGCTGAAAAAGAAGTAATCGAGGCATCTAAAGAATTCTTAGATTGGTTATATACTTCTGAAAAAGGTAAAGAAACAGTTATCAATGATTTTAAGTTTATTCCAGCCTATAGTGGATACGATGCTTCTAAAATCTCAGATCCACTATCTAAAGCCGTTTATGAATATGCAAATGAAGGTAAAACAATTGGTTGGACGTTTATGGGTTATCCAACAGGTTGGGGACAAGACGAGTTGGGTGTGCAAATTCAAAAATACTTAAGCAAAAAAGCATCATGGGATGAAGTTGTAAACACAACTAAAAAATCATGGGAAGATAATCGTAAATAAAAAATTATTCAACATTAATAGGTAGTAAAGTCCATTATAGAAATTATCTTTTTGGAAAAGGATGACCTTTCATCAATATTCATTTAGGATGAAAGGTCATTCATTGATATATCGGAGGTGAAAAGATGCGTAAAAAGGACTTAACTTATTGGTTCTTCTTATTCCCAGCGTTACTCGCATTAGCAGTAGTTGTTGTAGCACCGTTAGTCGTAGGCGTTTATTATTCTTTTACAGATTGGAATGGAATACAAGTAAAAGAATATGTAGGATTTAAGCATTACATAGAGCTTTTTCATGATAAAGAATTTATAAATTCTCTTTGGTTTACAACCAAGTTTTCAATTGTTTCAATCATATTAATTAATACGTTTGGTTTATCTTTAGCTCTTATTGTTACAACAAAGTTAAAGACAAATAAAATACTAAGAACTATATTTTTTATGCCAAATCTGATAGGGGGATTAATCCTCGGGTTTATCTGGCAGTTTATTTTCACGAAAGCCTTTGCTAGCTTCGGGTCAATAATCGGCAGTGAAAAATTACAAGGTTGGCTATCAACTCCTGAGACAGGTTTCTGGGGTTTAGTGATTTTAATGAGTTGGCAAATGTCTGGATATATAATGGTTATTTATGTGTCGTATCTAGAGGGTGTGTCAAAAGAATTAGTAGAAGCAGCTGAAATAGATGGAGCTAACGTTTTCCAAAGATTTTGGTATGTTGTTTTCCCATTAGTAGCACCGGCATTCACAGTTAGTTTGTTTTTGACACTATCAAATACGTTTAAACTTTACGATCAAAATCTATCACTCACTGGTGGCGGACCTTACAATTCTACTCAAATGGTCGCTATGGAAATCTTCAATACCGCATTTTCACAATACAATATGGCATATGCTCAAGCTAAAGCAGTTATATTCTTTATCATTGTAGCAGCAATTGCGTTATTGCAAGTATATTTAAACAAGAAACGTGAGGTGGAGATGTGATGAAAAAGGCTTATTTAATACCAATTGAAATATTAGGGATTCTACTGGCGCTAATTTGGTTATCGCCTTTCTATTTGATGATTGTCAACTCATTTAAAACTAAGAAAGAAATATTTTCAGACACATTAAAACCACCAAGCACTTTTTCTTTTGATAATTACATTCAGGCATTTAAGGAATTAGACTTTTTAAGAACATTTGGAAACTCACTGCTAATTACAATTTGTAGTTTAGTAGTAATTATTGTCTTTTCTGCAATGGCTGCCTATGCATTGTCGCGTATGAAAAGTAAGGTTGCTACAGTAATTTTCTTTATTTTTGTAGCAGCTATGTTAATTCCTTTCCAATCTGTTATGATACCACTTGTAACGATTTTCGGAAAATTCGAAATGCTGAATCGTTTCGGAATCATCATTATGTATTTAGGTTTTGGTACAAGTTTATCAATCTTTTTATATCATGGAGCGTTAAATTCTATTCCAAAATCATTAGATGAGGCAGCAACTATTGATGGAGCAAATAGGTTTCAAATTTTTTGGCACATTATTTTCCCAATGCTAAAGCCAATAACAGTTACAGTAGCCATTTTAAATACGATTTGGATTTGGAATGATTATTTATTACCATCATTAGTGATAAACCAACAAGGAATGGAGACGATACCATTGAAGATGTTCTTCTTCTTTGGGGAATATACAAAACAATGGCATTTAGCATTAGCAGGTCTCACTTTAGCCATAATACCGGTAATAGTCGGTTATTTCATAGCACAAAGAGAAATTATTAAAGGAGTTTCAGAAGGTGCAGTTAAGTAATATTGAAAGGAAGATGTTCCATTGGCAGTAACAATTATTGATGTAGCGAAAGAAGCAAATGTCTCGCCTTCTACGGTTTCTCGTGTCATTGCGGATAGTCCAAGGATTAGCGTACAAACAAAACGCAGGGTAAGGGAAGTGATGGAACGCTTAAAGTATTATCCCAACTTTCAAGCAAGAAATTTAGCTGCGAAAAGGACAAATACAATAGGTGTAATTATGTCCCATTCGACATCTCTTGCTTTTCAGAATCCATTCTTCCCAGAAGTAATAAGAGGTATTTGCTCAAGCGCTCATTCAAACCAATATGGAATTTATTTGTCTACTGGTGGTACAGAAGAAGAGATATATAAGGAAGTAGTGTCGATGGTACAAGGGAAAAAAGTAGATGGAATCATCTTGCTCTATTCTCGAGTCAATGATCGTACGATGGCATATTTAAAAGAAGTAAAATTTCCATTCACAATGGTAGGGCGTCCATATGAAAACGAAAAGGAAATTTCATATATAGATAATGATAATAAAATAATCTCCAAGAATATGGTGAATTATCTTGAAAAATTAGGGCACCAACATATTGCATTTGTTGGTGGGGATATCGATTTTGTTGTTTCTTTAGATCGTTTAGAGGGATATAAACAGGGTTTAAAGGAAAAGAATCTATACTTTATTGATGAGTATTTTATTAGAGATGAAGACTTTAAAACAAAAGGCATTAAAAGTATCCAAGAATTAATGAAGCTAGATATGCCACCAACAGCCATTATCGCTCATGATGATTTAGTTGCATATGAAATTATTCGCTATTTAGAGGATTTATCTATAAATGTTCCAGAAGACATTTCAATTGTAAGTTTTAATAACCATGCTCTCTCTGAGTATGTAAAGCCTCCATTAACGACAGTGGATATCTCGATATTTGAATTGGGTTTTGAGGCAGCAATTTATTTATATGAACAAGTTGGATCTGATCAAATAACGATAAAACATCATTTTGTGCCAACAACCCTAATTGAACGTAATTCATGTAAAAGTATTAAGTTTGAAAAATAGACATTAAATGAGGTGACCTATGAAAAGAGCTTGGTGGAAAGAAGCGGTCGCTTATCAAGTATATCCGCGGAGTTTCCAAGATTCGAATAATGATGGCATAGGAGATTTAAGAGGGTTACTTTCAAGACTAGATTACTTACAAGATTTAGGTATAGATGTAATATGGATTTGTCCCGTTTATCAATCTCCAAATGATGATAATGGGTATGATATTAGTAGTTATGTAGATATTATGGAAGAGTACGGAACAATGGAAGACTTTAATAGGTTATTAGATGAAATCCATAAACGTAAGATGAAACTCATTATTGACCTTGTCATTAATCATACAAGCGATGAACATCCCTGGTTTATAGAGTCAAGATCTTCCAAACAAAATGACAAAAGAAATTGGTATATTTGGCGAGATTCAGTTAATGGAAAGGAGCCAAATAACTGGGAGAGTATTTTTGGTGGTTCTGCATGGGAATTCGATCAAAAGACAGAACAATATTATTTACACTTATTTTCTAAAAAACAACCTGACTTAAATTGGGAAAATGAAGATGTCCGACAATCATTGTATACAATGATTAAGTGGTGGCTAGATAGAGGAATCGATGGATTTAGAGTTGATGCGATTAGTCATATCAAAAAGGACACGACTTTCTCTAATATGCCAAATCCAACAAATCTACCTTATGTACCTGCATGGGAAAAATATATGAATGTCGAAGGGATTTTAACATTTCTAAATGAATTAAAGAAAGAAACATTTGCAAAATATGACATTATGACAGTAGCTGAAGCAAATGGAGTAGGTATTGATGAAATCCGTGAATGGGTAGATGAAAATGAAGGGAAATTCAATATGATTTTCCAATTTGAGCATCTCTCACTTTGGGATGCGAATGCTGAAATTCAATTAGATATTCCAGGATTAAAAAGAGTACTGACTAACTGGCAAAAGGCATTAGAAGGTAGTGGCTGGAATGCCTTATTTATAGAAAATCATGATATTGCTAGAAGTGTGTCCACTTGGGGGAATGATCAGGAATATTGGAAGGAAAGTGCTACTTCTATAGCCATTATGTATTTCTTTATGCAGGGAACACCGTTTATATACCAAGGTCAAGAGCTTGGTATGACCAATGTGAAATTTTCATCTATTGAAGAGTATGATGACGTGAAAGATAAAAACTTTTATGCTGAACGTATAGCGATGGGTGATACGCATGAGCAAGTGATGAATATCATTTGGTCATCCAGTCGCGATAACGCTCGTACTCCAATGCAATGGTCAGACAAAGCGAATGCAGGATTTACAGATGGAAAACCATGGATAGGTGTAAATCCAAACTATACCGAAATCAATGTCGAAAAACAGAAGGTAGATCCGAATTCAATCCTCAACTTTTACAAAGAAATGATTCGTTTGCGCAAGGAAAATGAGGTTTTTATATATGGTGAATACAATTTAGTATTGGGTGAACACAAACGTATTTTTGCATATACACGTACGCTCAATAATGAAAAAGTAATGATTGTAAGCAATTTATCACCACAAACAGTTAATACAGATGAAATCGACGGTATTATTTTTGAAAGAAAGAATCTATTGCTATCAAATAAAGAAGTAGAGAATCATGATCCATTAAAAGCCCTAAAATTAAAGCCTTATGAAGCTAGAATTTATCGAATATAAAATAAAACTCATTCATGACGTATTATTTTCATCAATGAGAAATAAAAAAGACGTATTGTCTAAGGACAATACGCCTTTTTATATGTTTTGTAATCCGTTGCCTTTCAGTTAACGCGGATACTAGAATATTAAAAGATCAGCAGACTTAATACACTGGCTTTTTTAACATTTTAAATATATTGGTTTTATATGCTTCTACACCAGGTTGGTCGAAAGGATTAATTTCAAGTAGATAAGCACTATATGCACAAGCCATCATATAAAAATATAACAGATGACCAATATGCATTTCATCAATTTGGTCGATAGTGATTGTTATATGAGGAACACCGCCATCTAAATGTGCATTGGCTGTAGCTTCATGGCATACTTTATTAAATGCATGCAATGATAGCCCACTCAAATAGTTTAACTCATCACCGTTATTGTTAGATTCTAGAATTGTCAAATCTTCATCTATATTCTTCACCATCAAAAATGTTTCAAATAAGTTTCTTTGCCCATCTTGAATATATTGACCTAAAGAGTGTAAGTCTGTTGAGTATTGAACAGATGAAGGAAATATTCCTTTTTTATTTTTCCCTTCACTTTCGCCAAATAATTGTTTCCACCATTCTTGTAAATATTTCAATCTTTCTTCAAACGACGCCATAATTTCAATTATATAGCCATTATCATGCAAGCGTTTGCGCAAAACCGCATACTGAATAGCAGGATTATTATGCATATCAAAGTGACCGAATTGTTCTTCTGCTTTTTTGGCACCTGCAATAAGCTCAATGATATTGAATCCAGCTGCTGCTATTGGCAATAATCCAACGGCGGTAAAAACAGAATAACGACCGCCTATATCATTAGGTACAACAAACCTTTTATAACCTTGTTCAATGGCAAGTGAACGGAGTGCCCCTTTTTCCTGATCTGTTGTTACAATAATTCGTGATGCTGCTGATGATCCATAACGATTTTCCATATACTGACGTAAAAAACGGAATGCAATAGCAGGTTCAGTTGTCGTTCCGGATTTTGAAATAACATTAACTGTTACTTCTTTGCCATCAATGTACTTCAATAATTTTTTTAAGTAACTACCATTGACAGAATGACCGGCAAATATGACTTCTAAGCTATCATTCTTTTCAAATGGAATAGATAGAGCTTCAATGACTGCTTTGGAACCGAGATAGGAGCCTCCAATACCAATTACGATTAAGACATCAGAAGTGGAACGGATATGATTAGCAGTAGTTTTAATTTCTTCTAATAATTCTTGACTTATAGAACTTGGCCAATTTAGCCAACCTAAATAATCTGAACCAAAAGCTGTCTTGGATTTCATGTCGTTATAAATTGTTTCTAATCTTTTTTCAAGTTCTGGTGAAAGAAGTTGTGTATAATCATCTGAAAAACCGATTGTAATATCCATTGAATCCCCCTTTTTAGAAAAATCCTTCTAATGTTATTTTACCATTATTGGCAAAAAAGTCACTATCTATTATTTAGAAAAAAACATCAATATGTAGAAAAAAAACAATTTTAAAAGAATAATATGCATTTTATACATTTTAAATTTCAACGAGGAGTTTAAGCTGAAACGACAGAAAATGGGAATGATAAACCGAATTCTTATAATTGGTCGTTAAAGAATTCTATCCCTTATAAGGTTTCTCTTAAAATGATTGGATAAAATGATTCGTAAAATAACTATGATACGTGAAATACCGTTATAATAATATCATTGGGCAAAAAAGGAGTTTTTTAGATGAACAAAGTGAAACAATGTGAACAACTTGTAAAATCTATTTATGATCAATTTGACGCAAGTCATGATTATCAACATATTGAACGAGTAATGATGAATGCAAAAACAATTTTAGAAACAGAGCCAACAGCAAATGGAGAATTAGTTCAATTAGCTGTGCTTTTACATGATGTAAGTGATCCTAAGTATACAACTGGTAAAGAAAACGAATCGACCATTCTAAACCAACTTGATTTAAAACATGATGAAATTCAAAAAATACAAGAAATCATTGCCTCTGTATCTTTTAGAGGAGGAAACGAACTGGAAGCTAAATCTATTGAAGCGAAAATTGTTCGCGATGCAGATCGACTAGATGCTATCGGTGCGGTAGGGATTGCGAGAACATTTGCTTATGGTGGTGCCAAAGGAAGAAAGTTGTATGATGAAAAGGAAGAAGTTCGAGTTCAAATGACGGAGGCAGAATACCGTAAAAAAGAAACAGCTTCTGTAACTCATTTTTATGAAAAGCTATTATTACTAAAAGATTTAATGACCACAACAAGGGGTAAGCAAATGGCTGAAGCTCGCCATCAATTTATGGTAGACTTTTTACAACAATTGAAGTTAGAAAGAGAAGGGAAACTATGAGTCATTTAATCGTTTCGAATTGCACAAAAACTGTTGGCGATAAAACGCTATTTGAAAATATCGAATTTACAATTGTAGAAGGGGAGAGAGCAGGGTTAATCGGGATTAATGGTACAGGAAAATCTACATTAATGTCCATTTTAGCAGGAGAGTTGGAAGCAGATTCACTTGATTTAGACCATCCAAACAAATACCGAATAGCATATCTTCCACAAAATCCGGTTTTCGAACCTGGTGAAACAGTACTACAGGCCGTATTCGCAGGAGACTCACCAATATTACGTTTAAATCGCCAGTATGAAGAAACTGTAGCATTGCTAAGTAGTCAACCAGAGTCTGTAACTTTGCAAGATCAGCTTTTTCGATTACAACAACAAATGGATCAACTACATGCTTGGGATGTCAATGCTCTGGCCAAAACGGCTTTAACAAAGCTAGGTATTGAAACATTTGAAGAACAAGTTGTTAATCTCTCAGGTGGACAGCAAAAACGTGTTGCATTAGCAAAGGTTTTAATTGAGCCAGCAGATTTATATTTATTAGATGAACCTACCAACCATTTAGATGTACAATCGACAGAATGGCTTCAAGAAATGGTATTACGATTAAAAGGAGCAGTTATTTTTATCACACATGATCGCTACTTCCTTGATGCAGTTTCTACCCATATCTATGAACTAGCAAATCAAACATTGTACAAGCATAATGGTAACTATGCAGCATATCTGGAAGCTAAAGCGATTCGAGAAGAAATGGCAGTAGCAACAATGGCGAAAATGAGAAATCGATATCGTTCTGAACTTAAATGGATTCGTCGTGGTGCACAAGCAAGATCAACAAAACAAAAAGCGCGTATTCAACGTTTTGAAGACCTTGAAGAAAATCTAGAACATAAAACAGATGATACAAATTTAGAACTAGGCTTAGCCACTTCTCGATTAGGCAAAAAAGTTATTGAAGCAAAGGATATTTCCAAGGGATATCAAGATAAGCACCTTATCAAGAACTTCTCTTTTCTATTACAGCAAGGTGATCGAATTGGTATTATTGGTGCAAATGGAGCAGGGAAAAGTACATTATTAAATATACTAGCTGGAGATATCCAACCTGATGAAGGAATAATTGATGTAGGTTCGACTGTTCGTATAGCACATTTCACGCAACATCTTCCGGATATGAATACAAACCAGAGAATGATTGAGTATATACGTGAAACAGCAAATGATATTGAAGATGCTACAGGTGAACATCACTCAGCCGCGAATATGTTAGAACGATTTTTATTTCCACTACATACTCATGGAACACCTATTGGTAAATTATCTGGTGGAGAAAGAAAACGTTTATATCTTTTGAAATTATTAATGGAACAACCAAATGTTTTATTATTAGACGAACCGACAAATGACTTAGATATTGAAACACTTTCTGTATTGGAAGATTTCATCGAACAATTCCAAGGTGTTGTTGTCACTATTTCTCATGATCGTTTCTTTCTCGACCGAATTGCTAAAAAGTTATGGGTGTTAAATGGACATGGTGGTGTTGAAGAAAGCCTGGACATTTATAGTGATTATCTTGCGAATCATGAACAAACTCAACCTGTATCTACTGTTAAACAAGAAAAAGTAGAAAAAACTATTGAAAAAAAGATGAAACCACAAAAGAAAAAATTATCATTTAAAGAGAAAAAAGAATGGGAAACAATTGAAGATGATATTGCGAAAGTAGAGGAAGCAATTATGACTGCTGAAGAAGGTATTGCTGGAGCAGGATCTGATTTCACTTTACTACAAAATTTGACTTCCGAATTAGAAGAACTCAATGCAAAATATGAACATCTTATCGAACGTTGGGAATATTTACAAGATATTGTAAATGGGTAAAGCTTTTCTTCTACAATCTCATTTCACAAATTTAGCGATAAATATTAAAAGGGGAAAATTAGATGAAAATTGTTGCAATTGAACCGACTCCAAGTCCAAATACGATGAAGGTAATCCTTGACCAAGAATTACCTTTTGGTACTGCCAATAATTATAATGATAAAAACAAACAAGATGCTCCAAAAGAAATTCAAGAAATTCTTTCCATTGAGGGTGTGAAAGGTGTATATCATGTTGCGGATTTTTTAGCAGTTGAACGCATTTCAAAATATGATTGGGAAAATATTTTAGCAGCTGTTCGTAATGCTTTCGGTGAACAACATGAAGCCTCAGTTGGTGAACAAATAGATGAGCATTACGGTGAAGTTTATGTGCATGTTCAAATGTTCAAAGGTATTCCGCTCCAAGTGAAAATTTTCGATAGCATATCTGAACAACGTTTTGGATTAGAAAAGCGTTTTATAGATGCATTTAACAAAGCTATGCAAGGTGATGAAAACTATATATTACAACGTAAATGGGTAGATTATGGTGTTCGATATGGAGATAAAGAAGAAATTGGAAAGAGTATCGTGGATGAGTTAGAAGCTGCGTATCCAGAAAGTCGATTAGCAGAATTAATAACAGCTAACAACGAGAAAAAGATAGTAGTTGAACAACGTAAACGAAAAGTGAATATAGAAGAATTCGAAAAAGAGGATTGGGAAAAACGTTTCCAATTACTCGATCAAATGGCTGACCCGGAAGTTAGTGATTTACCATTGTTAGAAAAGGCATTAGAAGATGAGAAAATGTCAATTCGTCGTCTTGCAACAGTATATCTTGGAATGATTGAAGATAAAAAAGTTGTACCAAGTTTAGTTCGAGCATTACAAGATAGAAGCGCATCCGTTCGTCGTACTGCTGGTGATTGCATAAGTGACTTAGGATTTGAAGAGTTTGAACCAGCGATGATGGAAGCTCTCAAAGATCGTAACAAACTAGTTCGTTGGAGAGCGGCTATGTTCTTGTATGAAACAGGTACTAAGGCATCTTTGAAAGCTTTAGAGGAAGCAAGTAGTGATTCAGAGTTTGAAGTTAAATTACAAGTGAAGATGGCAATTGCCCGTATTTCTCAAGGTAAAGAAGCAATGGGATCTGTTTGGAAGCAAATGACAGAAGCACGTGCTAAAGAAAAAGAGTAATTTATAGAAATCCATATATTATGAACGGGCAACTGATAGTTATTATGATTTTAGTTGCTCGTTCATTATTTTAATAGTTATTGCTTTAAAATTTAGAAACGGACGTTGTAATTTTTTGACGTTTATTTTTTGTTGTAATCATAGTATAGCTTGTGTAAAAAGAAGATACGCTTAATATTCCTAATAACCATCGAATGCCGAGACTATAAATTGGTGCGAAAATTCCAGAAACTAATAATATTAATCCTAAAACAGAAAGAAAAACTCCAGTATTTATGTCCTTCATATAAGTCATCTCCTTATGCTTTGGTAAAACTATTATTTCTATACTTATAACTCAAACTCTCTTTTTATCTGAATTTTCTTAAAATAATATAATTTTATAGTGATTTAAATTCTATGTTTATGATGCCCGTAAAGAATATTCATATGATTTTATAGAAATAATTTGAAAATGTGTCTATTTTATGTCTATAATTATAGCAATCTTATTTAATATGGTTGCAATATTCGAACAACGTAGGATCGAAATACAAGCAACCTTGGAGGAAGTAGTACTTCAGGGAGGTTTTTAAATGGTATGTATTCGTTTAGTTCCACATGATGTAAGCTATGCTGAAGAAATTTCTAAATTGACGAGTGTCTCGGAAGTGCGAAATGCTCTTGGTATGACAAATGCACAATGTTCTGTTCCTGGTACAAGAGATTTTATAAGATTGATGCAATTAGAGGAAAAGTTAGGACATCATATTTCCCGTGTGATTCTTGACGAGGGTAATAATATCATTGGTGTTATTTCATTAAAAAACATAGACGAAATGCAAAAGTCATGTCACGTTGGTACGTGGCTGGGGCGCGAATATTGGGGGAAAGGATACAATGAAATTGCTAAAATAGAAATACTTAAAATAGCATTTGAGAAATTGCACTTAAATTATGTTTTTGCTGGGGCTCGACTTGAAAATATTCGTTCACAAAAAGCTCAAGCAAAATTACCGTACATGACGCTTAATGTTGAACAACAATTCCACTATGAATGGAAAAAACTCGAATGGTTAGAACAAACCCCATGTGTACTAAACATGGTTAGGAAGGAAGATTTTTTAAATTGGTATTATCAAGATATAGCTGTTAGTTAAGCCGATTCGAACAAGTGGAATCGGCTTTTTAAATTAATTTATTTCGGAAATGATTTTTAAAATTATTCAAAATTTTTCCTGGATTATGGTAATATAGAAACATATTTGGAATATTAAGAGATGAAGGTATTTACTTTCATTAAATTATACAAAATGTGTAGAATGGTTGGAGGAATCATGAAATACAAAAAACAGATTATGTTAGTTTCATTTATTATATTTATAATTATTGGAACTTTCGCGTTTGAAGGCTTAAAAAAAACATCAAAAACAAATGGAGTAGAGCTATCATTTTCAGAGTTGACACAACCAAATTTTTTGAATCAGCAACTAGCGGTTCTATATGCATCATCTACTACAGATGTGTTACAAAAAGGAAAAGGAAATAGCAAAGCGATATTTATCAATCAAAAAGGAGAATTGCATGCATTAAAACTGTCCGGTTTAGAAAGTGGAAGTACATATTTTAATAAAAAAGTTCTTTTCATTGAGGATTCTAAAAAGGTGATAATGCTAGGAAATTCAGTGGAAAATTATGATATGCCTACAGAAGAATTAAGAGGAATTAGAACCGGATATCTATCTAAAACGAGACAGTTTTATAGTTTATATAATACTGGGTTCAGTAAAAAGGATGATTATATAACGACTATTCGTTACGGCGGAGAGGAAAAAATTCAATCAGCACATATTCCTTTTTTTATATCAACTGTCGGGCAATTATCCGATCGCCTCATTATTGTCACTCAAGATTTAATAACAGGGGAGTTCGCTTTGCGACAAGTACAATTGAAGTCTAAAGTATTGAATAAAAAGCTAATTGATTTGCACTTGGAAAATGCGGGAGAATTAGATGCTATTACACCAGTAGTAGCAGATAATCATAACTTATATTTTGTTATGACACATTATCAATCTGAAAAAAGTGAGGATTTATATTTAGTTATCGTTAATCGTAGTACGAAAAAAGTAAAGACAATCCCATTCATACAATATCGTTCCGAGGATGAAGTTGAGAACGGTCTACCATTTAACTTTAACAATTCAGCTTACATAAAAAATGGCCATTTCTTTTATGTAAACGGTTTAGGTGAAGTTTACGATTATCAAGTTACTTCAGGAGATATTAAGAAAATTGTACAACTTAGCCGTGAAGAGAAAGGAAATAGTCGGCTAGAACAAATAACTTTTAAAAACAATAAAATTTATCACATATATTCAGATGAAGACCAACAATTTTTCCTCGAAACATTTGATTTGTTTTCAAGGGTAAAGGAAAAGACTATAGAAATTAAACATTTAAAATCTATTTTACCGATGGATGATCAGAATTACTATTTATCGAGTTTAGAAATACTACAATAGGTGTGATCCCCCCTAACTATTTTAAAGATAGGGGGGATTTTTCCTTTTAGACATATATTAACAGTATTTTAGTAAAGGTTTTCTAAATCATATGTCGAATTATAATTACGTATGATACTTTGATGGAGGGATGATGAGATGACGAAGAAGATTTTGATATTAACAGGAGATGCAGTTGAGGCATTAGAAGTGTATTACCCATATTATCGTTGTTTAGAAGAAGGATTTGATGTAACAATTGCTGCTCCAAGCGTTAAAAAAATTCAAACGGTTGTCCATGATTTTATCGATGGTGTTGATACTTATACTGAAAAGCCTGGTTATGGCTTACAAGCAAACGCTAGTTTTGAAGAGATAAAACCGGAGAAATATGATGGTTTGATCATTCCTGGTGGGCGTGCTCCAGAATATATTCGGTTAAATGAGCATATTCCAGGTATTGTAGCCCATTTCTTTGAAGCAAATAAACCAATCGCTGCAGTTTGTCATGCGGCTCAAATTTTTGCAGTTATACCTGAGGTGATTAAAGGAAGAGAGCTTACCGCATATATAGCTTGCAAACCTGAAGTACAAGTTGCTGGTGGCACATACATCGATGAAACGCTTCATAAAGATGGCAATTTAATAAGTGGTCACGCTTGGCCAGATTTGCCAGGATTGATGAAAGAATTTTTGGTGAAACTACAAGAAGAATCTGTAAAGCTTTCTTAATTTTAAATAGTGAAAGTAAAAACAAGGATGCCATATCAATCGGCATTCTTGTTTTTATTTGCTGAATGATAGGATTTTAACCATTTAATAGAGAAATAGATAATAAAGTATCAATTTATGGGTTCTACTACACATAATAAATTTATGTATTTTTATACATAGTTGAATTTTTTTAATGATAATTTTTAGAAAATTATAAATATGGGGTGTTCCTTCATGGAAAAAATCGACCAATCATTAGATAAAATACCGATTTCAATATTCGATAATACTGTTCAGCAAGTACATTTAAGGAAAACAATGCGTGATATAGTGTCACTTTCAGGGGTTTTAAATGACTTGCATTCACAACAAATCTATCAAACTCC
The DNA here is from genome assembly GCF_934216135.1 of uncultured Rummeliibacillus sp. Lineage (NCBI taxonomy): Bacteria > Bacillati > Bacillota > Bacilli > Caryophanales > Caryophanaceae > Rummeliibacillus > uncultured Rummeliibacillus sp. Next base: position 40,286 of record NZ_CAKQBI010000024.1, read on the forward strand.
GATTGAAATTCTTCGTTTCTTAAAAATCCTTAAATTATTAAATGAAGAAGCTTTAGGGTTAACTCGAACAATTGAAACAGAGGAAGAATTATTTTATCGCTATATTCACTATTTTCATGACGGAGAACCTCCATCTTTGGAAAAGGTAATTCAAATTTGCAATACTTTAGCAAAGCATAACTGGATATCTAAGCAGAAGAAAAAGTTAAAGCTGCTTGATAGAGGTAAGCGAATGATTGACATGCTCATGAGAATGGCAAATGATTCTCTGGCCTATCATATGCAAGATGATCTTTTTCGACCATTATTCCAAGCAATCCGTGATGCAGAGTTAAGTGAAGCCTATGATGATTGTGGCATTTCAGGTGAACACAAAATTGCTTCTATGATTAGAAATGTCGAAGTAGCGATCGAACAAATTGAATTACATCAATTAGAGTTATTAGCGGAAAAAAATGCATTACCGAGGATTGAAAAATTGTATTCTTTAATGCGAGAAATAGATGACAAGATGAATGCGCGTTTAAAACAATGTAAGTCAGTTGATGAAGCTATGCATTCTTTAATGAAAAGAGGAGCAGCTGCTTTTACAAAAGGAACAGATTTGAGTTTAGGACTTTTAAACAAATACAATCGTTTTGTTAGGATGAAAAATTCACCTATAACGACCAGTATTTCTCCAGAAAAGGTACGGCAATTCATCGTCAATATGTATGAGCCTCCTGTAGATTCAAATATTCCAAATGGACATGAAATTTTTAGCTTTATGGAACAACAAGAATATGATGATGAAGGAATTGATGGACTGTGGATACCTATCAAATTTACATCTCCAATTAGTAGACTAGATATTGAAGAGGGAATTGATTATTTAGAAAACTATGAACCCCAAGCAAATGTGGAAGATATTGAAAAAGTGCCAATCCAGTATGTAGAAGAAATAATTGAAAAAGCCAATGCTCACGATATATTTTCTGAAGTTTCTTGGCAAATGACCAAATCAGATATTAAAACGGAAGAAGTAGAAGAATTTCTGGAAGGAAAAAAGGATGTTGAATTGGAACAGCTAATTGTTCAATCAGGTTCCAATAATTGGGGAGACAGTATTCGAACATTACTAGCGGTATCAGCTTTAATAGGAAATCAGAATGTAGAGGAAAATCGTAAGGAAGATGTACAAACCATCGAAAAAGAGTGGGAGTGGAGCAATGATGATGATAGAAAATATAGTATACGACAACGAACAGCAAAACCTAAATCCTTTGATGGTGATGCAGAATCTTAAAGCTTTTTTATCTACAGAAGAAGAATTAGTCTTCATGCAATTACTCTTCTCTTCTTCATCAGCAATCAAAGGACAGAATTATGGGCTAAAACGAAAAGAAGTAGAAAAACTGTTGAATATTAAAAATGATGAACAGGCATTTTATTCTTATATTAATCGATTGAATCAGGCAATCGCAAGATATTTTAAAGTAATCTACGATGAAAAACGGGATCAACTAATTGTGATGATGAGAGTCCCAGCAAAACAAGCAAAATCGACATTAAACAAAGAAGCATTAGCGATATTATTATACATGTTCTATCAGCAAGAAGTATTGAATCATGAATATACATTGTTACAGCAATTGCTAATGGATTTTGGACATGAAATGCAGCATGCAAGTAGAAAATTACAAAATAATATTGAGATATTAAAGAAAATCGGTGCCGTAGAAGATATTAAACTTTCCCAATCGGAGCAAGCATACAAGATAACTGCGATTGGCGCACATATGTTTTCAAATTCTTTTCTAAGAAGAATGACTGAATTTGCTCAATCGGCACAGTTAAGTAAGGAAGAAGTTGTGAAATTTTTTAAACGCCATAATTTGTATAGGCAGGAGGAAGAACTATGATTCCATATAGCTTACAATTTAGTGGTATTCGAGACTATAAACCAGTGAAACTAACATTTGGAGAAGATGGTGAACATATTTTAATATCAGGGCCAAACGGAGCAGGAAAATCAACAATCACCTTTGCTATTGGAGCAGTTTTGTATTCCGCAAAAGTTGATATTGAAGGTTTACGCTCAGCCAATTTACGCTCTGGTCAAACATGGAATGCCGAAGTGTTCTTAACTTTTCATAATACAGGCGTTTCCAAAATTGATGGCGCTCCTTTTATCGCTTTTCAGCTATTGATTAAGCAAGAACCAAATGAGGTTATTCAACGACAATTTAAGATTTATACAGGAGATTCACCAGATGCTTTAAAACAAATTGCAACATATCGTTCAGGTGACCATTTTTCGAATCTTTCGATGTATCGAGATGATTTAATATACAAATATAAAATTCATCCGGATATGTTCTACTTAATTTGGTATCAAAAAGAGGTCAATCAATTCGCTACTATGACACCAGAAGAACGCTTCCGACGTTTTAGTGAAATGTATCATATTGAAGAAATTCAAAAGGAATGGGAAATTAGTGTTGAACATTTAAAAGATTTAGAAGCAGAATTACAAGTTACAAAAAGTAATATCAAGCTGATTGAAACGCAGATGAAAATTGCCTACGAAGCATACAATCGTTTCAAAAATAATGAAAGAAGTCTACGTATACATGGGAAAAATCATGTTTGGTTGACTTTAAGCATAAAAGCAAAATTGGAACAAGAACTTAAAAATTTGGAGCTCGAATTCCAAAAGACACAACAACAATTACAAGGATTACAAAATAAGAGTACAGTCATTCTTAATCAAATATCCGAATTAAAAGAACGGAAAAAACAAAAGGAACAACAAAGTCATCAATTAGATAAAGCTATTCGCCAACTAAAACATAAAGAACTAACATTGCACAACCAACACGTTCGATTAAAAGCAGAAATTGAGCATCTCAATAAAAAGCTTGAAAATACCCAAGAACTTCGAAAAAAGATCCAATATAGTGAGGAAGATGCAAGAAAACTTGTAGTTGAAAATACAGTAAAAATGGAAGAATTAAAAAAAGAACTTGAACTATACAAATATAAGATTATAGAAAATTCTAGAAGAATAGAAGAATGGCAATATAAAAAGATAAAAGAAGAATTTGCACTAAATAAGATCATTGCTCAAGAAGATGACTTCAAAAAGCTGTTGTCTATATATACGAGCAGTTATCATGTTGAAAAAAGCTTACAACAAAATAAGCAGGCGTATAATCACCTTGCAAAAAAAATTCCTTTAGCAGAAGAAAAATGCGGACAATTAAAATTAGAAATTACCATGTTACAACAAAACAAGATTATGTCCATCCGCCAAAAAGAGGCAATCCAACATCTAAAAAAGCAAGGAATTCAAGCATATACACTACGCGATTTTGTGGAACTAGAAGCAAGTGCAACGTTCAAGGATGAAAAACGAATAGATCCGATTAAGTATACAATTTTTTATAAAGCCCGTTCATGCGAACCAGCCAATGACCTTTATCATGTGGCATTGTCAGGCATTGTACCAACAAAATTTTTGAATCATTTACCCCAGCTAAAATTAAAAATTAGAGAACAACTATCCGAAGAACAAATAATTTTAGCAACCAAAGTATTGTTTTGGATTGAGCAATTCTTTGAAAAGCAACCAAGACTTGAACAAGGGGTATTAATGGATGAACGAGGAATACGAGGACCACAAGAAAAAGATAGTTTTATATTAAGTAGTCAGGCAGTAGAAAAACGTTTAATACAATTGCAAACAGACCTTTCTGATACTGAAAAACAACTTCAAGAAGATATCCAATCTAATGCTGAATATGAACAGCAAATAAATAGTTTACAAAGTGTGATAAAAGATGTAAAAAAGGCGGAAGCATTTTTATTAGAAATGGATAAAAAGAGCGAGCATACAAAGCTTATCCAACAATTACAAGAAAAAATCTCAGATGTACAACAAGAAAATTTAAATCTTCAAGAACAGTTAATAGAGATCCAAGCACAACAGGCAATGGAACAACTGCAAAAGCAAGTACTGCAAGAACAACTTGAAGTTTATAAAAAATTGGGAGAATTAAAAGCAGAACAACAAAAATTATTGCAATATGAGAAAGAAGAAAAACAACTCATTCACAATATAAGAGACAATGAAAAGACAAAAAGAGAGAAACAACTTCGATTTGACGATATCCAGGATTTACTGAATACTTTATCGCGTAATATTGGGCGATTGGTAAATGACAAAGAAAATAATGAACATGCTATCCAACATATTGATAAAAAACAAATGGAAATTAATGATCAAATACTAACAATCAAAGCAGAAATAACAAGAAATGAAATAATCCTAAAGGATTTAGAAATAGTCATTCCCGAATTATTTGAAGAGGCACTTCAGGAACAAGTTGTTCAAGATGAATCAATGTCGAGCTTACTATCGCAAAATGAACAATCAAAAATTGCCTTTGAAACAGCTAGAAATGCAGGAGTAGATCCACATGCTGAAGAAAATTATAAAATACGTAAATCAGAATATGATAAAAAACAACTCGATATTTGGAAGATTGAAGAACGTTTAGATAAAGTTAAAGATCTTGTTTTAGAAAATGATGATAAATTAGAAACAACGATTAATACGCACGTATTAAAACTTAATAAGCGATTTCAACAATATATGGGGCAATTTAACTTTGAAAGTGAAATTTCATGGGAACGCTTTGAAAATCACCGTGGACAAGTAATCTTCAAGTTATATGTAAAAGTACACAAAGATGGAAATGGTAGCAAATTAGAAGATGTAAGTATAAAAGCAAGAAACGGTAAACATGGGCGAGGAGTATCTGGAGGAGAAGAGTCACTAAGCTCTCTCTTATTTGCACTTGCTTTACTACAGCATTTAGAAACGACACCCGGTTACATTATTTTAGATGAATTCGATAGTGCATTAGATGAAATTCGCAAAGAAAAAGTATTTGAATTATATGCAACCGAACTGAATCGTAAGCTAATTATCTTATCCCCGAAAGCCCATGATGATCAGTACTATGCAAAGTATAGTAAAGTCTTTATCGTCCAACACGATCCAACAAAAGTAGAAAGCACGATTAAAGGTATTCAGATGAAGAATAAGAAAGAGACCTTAGAGATATAATTCAATTAATCTCTCACTAGTTTTTTATTTTACAAAGATTAAATTGTCCTGTATGATAAATGTAAATCAAATAGTTAAACGTAACACATGGTGGAGTCAGTCAATCTGGCACCACCATGTGTTTTTTTATTTCAAAAAAGGGGGAAATGATTTGTTTATTCTTCAAATTGTAATTATTTTATTGGCCACAAAATTAGCTGGTCACTTAAGTGTTAGGCTTGGTCAGCCATCCGTATTAGGGAAGATTATGATTGGTATCATTTTAGGCCCTGCTTTATTGAATTGGGTACATGATACCGATATAATGCATACTTTTAGTGAAATAGGTGTCCTGTTATTAATGTTTTTAGCAGGACTTGAAACAAATTTGAATGATTTAAATCGTAATAAAAAGGCAGCATTACTTGTTGCTATTGGCGGAATCATTGCTCCAGTTGGGCTGGGTTACTTAGGAGCACACTATTATGGCCTTTCTACAGCTGAAGCAATCTTCATCGGGTTGCTACTAGCTGCTACTTCTGTTAGTATATCAGTTCAAACTTTACGTGAATTAGGTTGGTTGAATAGTAAAGAAGGAGCAACATTACTCGGTGCAGCTGTATTAGATGATATTATTGTTGTAGTTTTATTAGCAATCGCGATGAGTTTCTTTGCCGGTTCAGATGTTAGTATTGCTTTACTAATCGGAAAGAAAATATTATTCTTTGTGGTTCTAATACTGGCTTCAAAATGGTTGGTTCCATATTTTTTAAGACTATTTTCTAAAGTGAAAGTAACAGAGCCGTTATTAAGTGGTGCTTTAATCATTTGCTTTGGATTTGCATATTTTGGGGAGATTCTTGGTATTGCAGGAATTATAGGATCATTTTTTGCTGGAATTGCGATAGCACAAACAACATTTAAGAAAGAAATCGAAGAAAAGGTTGAACCAATTGCTAATGGTATTTTTGTTCCATTTTTCTTTGTAAGTATTGGTTTGGCCGTGACCTTTGAAGGTATAAGCAACCAAATTGGCCTGATTGTAGTGTTCTCTTTAATCGCACTACTTTCAAAATTTATCGGTTCTGGTTTGGGGGCAAAATTATCAGGATTCAACTTGCGCTCGTCAATGGGGGTTGGTGCAGGGATGATTTCCCGTGGAGAAGTTGCTCTAATTATTGCTGCTATGGGACTAGATAGCAAACTATTACCAATAGAATATTATACCCCGATGATTATAGTTGTTGTGATTACAACATTAGCAACACCACCTCTATTGAAGTTGATATTTGGAAAAAGAGTAACAGAATAAATGGATTAAGTGGATGGACATAGTTATTGATATGATCTATCCACTTTTTTGATTTTAAAAGCAATGAAACAGTTTTTGACTATAATTTGCTATGTAAATAACTGAATAATTTTTATGCGAATCCCATATATCATTATAAGTAGAATTTGGGGTGAGCAAATGTTGTCGATAGGAATTGTTGGCTTTTTAGCTACAGCAATAGGGATTGGTCTGGGAGGTATTATTGCATTATTTTTGAAGGGTATACAGCAAAAAACACCAACCATTAATGCTTTATGTACAGGCTTAATATTGGGACTAGTTTGTTTGGAGATTGCTCCTGAAAGTATTGAGCTTGGTGGGCTGCTGATTTTTACAATAGGCTCTATAATCGGCATTTTAAGTTTTGTGAAAATACATGAACTTTCACATAGACTGATACCTTCTACAGTAAATCCTCAAAAGGGAAAGTTAATACAAACAGGATTGTTATTAGCCATCAGCATTACCATTCATAATCTTCCACTAGGAATTGCTTTTGGTTCAAGTCAACATTCTGAAATAAGTAAACCGTTATTGCAAATGCTTATTTTACATAACATACCTGAAGGGATAGCAATGTTTGTTCCGTTATTTCTTGCAGGTCTTAGATTTAAAACTTTCCTCTTCATCATCTGTTTTGTATCTTTACCTGTAGCAATAGGTGCAATAATAGGGAATTTCATTGGTATGCAATATCCCTTACTATGGTCATTTATTATTAGTATTGCGTTAGGCATCATTGTTGTCGTTACCATGAAAGAAATCTTTATGGAAGCGGTCAAGCATTCATCTTTTAGCTATGCTATCTCATTGTTTATCATCGGTATTTTGGCTATTTGGATGTATATTAAATTTATCTCTCATTAACCATTTGCTTAAAATCTTCGAAAATAGTTGTACAGTCGTACTTAAAACTAAAAATACAATTTGTAAAAGATGATATCAAATGAATGACTTATTAATAGAATAAAAGTAAAATATAGTTAAATATAAAATAGCTTTCTATTAATCCTAAAAGCCCAGGGGTGAAATGTCAATCATAAAAATTATTGAAATTGGAAATTGTTAAGCCTTTCAACACCCGAAACTC
>NZ_CAKQBI010000025.1:0-47313 GCF_934216135.1 uncultured Rummeliibacillus sp.
TTGAGCTTCAGGTGTTGAATGGCTTAATAATTTCCAATTTCAATAATTTTTATGATTGACATTTCACCCCTGGGCTTTCATTAAAAAGGTATGCTTAAAATAGACTGAATACCCCTTTAACAACTATTTTGCTGTATGGATTCGATTAAAATTAGGCATTAACCTTTTCTGAAAGGACAGTTAATAAATATTGGTTGATCGTAGATTTAAGTAATTCTGTTCTTCCTGATGTGTTTTGGATATTTTCTAAATCTAATGCATAATTTTCTAGTTCTTTTAATGAAGTTTCCCCTGAGATAATTTTTTGACCAATACCCGACGAATAACTGTTGTATCGCTGATTGATAAAATCCTCTATTACTCTATCATCTTTTAACTTTTGGACTACTTTTAAACCGATTGCAAAACTATCCATTCCTGCAATGTGTCCCTAAAATAAATCGTCCGGTTCAAATGATCCTCTTCGAACTTTTGCGTTGGCTACTGCAAGAAAATATATTGAACGCCCTATTCAAGAAACTGTTTCCAATAATAATAAATGGTTTAATGAATCACTTGTGCAAATTGTTTTCTCTGATTTAGCAACATATTCAGCAGCAATAGGAGCTGCAGCGTTTGCAATCGACGGTTTTTTAAGCATTCACTCTATGGTTGTTGAGTAATATATTTTTTAGTCAATCGCCGTTAAAAACTACTATGCTTTTTTTCGTTCATTTGCATTATAGAATTGATTGTCTTGCATAACACCGCTCTAAAAGCTTATATAGAAACTAAAAATCTCTAGTAAAAGGTAAGTTATAACTACTAGAGATTTTTTCATTATGTTTTGATATTATACATCCCATTTACTCATAGATTAGCCATCTATCCGCTATTATGAACTCATGAGTTCTCCTCCATTTACATGGATGCACTGTCCAGTAATATATGTCCCTTCATCTGATGCGAGTAGTACATAAGCTCCTACTAATTCACGTGGTTGGCCAGTTCGCATCATGGGATTATCAGCTCCAAATTTTGCTACTTTTTGTGCATCAAAAGAAGATGGAATGAGTGGGGTCCATATAGGACCGGGTGCTACCATATTGACACGAATCCCCTTCCCTACTAAATTTTCAGCAAGGCTTCTTGTAAATCCTACTATTGCTCCTTTTGTTGCTGTATAGTCAATAAGCTGTTTGTTTCCTTTATAGGCATTGATTGAAGTTGTTGAAATAATGGAACTCCCTTCTTTTAAATGGGGCATCGCATACTTACTGAGAAAAAACACTGAATCTATATTTGTCGAAAATGTTTTATGCCATTGTTCTGTAGTTATATCCGTTAAGTTTTGCACTGGATATTGAACCGCTGCATTGTTTACTACAATATCTATTTTATTGAACTCTGTAATTGTTTGATCAATAATTTTTTGGCTTGTTGCTTCTTGCGAAATATCTCCTGGTATGAGCAGACATTTTACCGATTCCTGCTCAACAAATTTCTTCGTTTCACTTGCATCATCGTGTTCGTCTAAATAATTGATAACTATATGTGCACCTTCCTTAGCAAAAGCAATTGCTATTGCACGTCCAATGCCTGAGTCACCACCTGTAATAATAGCTACCTTATTTTTAAGTTTGCCACTACCCACATAATCGAATGGCTGAATGGGAGAAGGATTCATAAGGCTTTCTTTACCTGGCTGTTTATCCTGTGTTTGAGCAGGTTGGCCACCCTTTTGTTGTTGATTGATATTCATTTGGTGTTCCTCCTTAATTTTTACTACATTCAGCAATAGCCAACTCGAGATAAACTTAAACATAAAAAAAGTCACACTTCCATCTGAATTTAGATGTGTGTGACTTTCTTTTATCAGCGTTATTTAATATATAATTATAGTGAGCCGTAACCAATAATACGTGGAGCCCAGTAACTTCCTTTTGCAACACTTTGAATTTGAACTTTGTTTCCTGCCGCATGTAATACTAGATTATTCCCTGCATAAATACCTACATGTGTAATTGAACCACTCCCAGGTGTTGCACCAAAGAAGATCAAATCCCCAACATCCGGTTTGCTTACTCGTTTTGTGACAGAATACTGTGTACGACTGCTATGAGGTAATGTACCGTAACCTGCTTTTTTGTAAACATATGCTGTAAAGCCTGAACAGTCAAATCCTGACGGAGACATGCCTCCCCAAACATAGGGTACACCTAAATATTGTTTACCAACACTAATAACTTTACTTCCTGCTACTGCACTAGAAACTTTTTTTGTTTTTTTGTACTTTTTAACGTATGAAGCGGAAACCCATCCAGATTTGCCTTTGTATTTTACTTTGTACCACTTTTTACTATTTACTGTTTTCTTATATGTAGCTGATACAACTGCACCTTTTTTTAGTGTCATAACTCGTTTGTATTTTGTTGAAGCACCTTTTCTCATATTAAGCGCTGCTTTAGTTTTATATTTACCTGAAATTTTAACAGCCTTTGAACTAGATACAGTTGTAATAGTTGAAGTTTTTTCTATGTTTGTTGTTTTCGCTTTAGCTTGGGCTTGTTCTTCAGGAGCTGCTCCTAATACTGTTCCAAGTCCTAATGACAGGGTTAACGTGCTAGCTGTAATTACTTTCAAAAACCTTTTTTTATTTATATTCATAAAGATTATTTACCTCCGTTTTTAGCTTTTTTTTGATATATTCGATGTATTTCATAAAATTCTTATTAACTTATGTATTAATCTTATTGAAATTCTGATGAAGAAACAATGCGATTTCATTTACAAAGTCATTACTTTTTATTACAAATAATACAAAGTATTTGGTAATTACGTTATTTTTAATATTTCAGTAATGAATATGGAATATTTTTCCTTTTAATCGATAGTCACTTCTATTATTTGGATGGAAATAGCATAAAAAAAGAACCAATGAAAGCTAACATTGGTTCGTCGTAGTAAAAATTCAATTCATTTTCTACTATAAAAAGCGTTGTAACGAAAATGGCTTAATGTCTAAATCTGTTTTCCCTTTTAAAATAAGATTACTTAGAGTTTCCCCAACAGCACTTGCAAATTTAAACCCATGGCCTGAAAAACCAGCTGCAATTGCAATATTTTTATATTTTGGATGAAGATCAATAATGAAATCTTCATCAGGCGTCATTGTATACATACAAGTTTTTCCGTGTTTTAATGTATGTTGTTGATGAGGCATAAACTTATCAAGGATGTTTTCCAAATCTTCCTTTTCCCCACTAACCTCGCCAAAAGGAAGCTTGTCCTTATTAGGGTCAATTGACTCCCCAGTATCATGTCTTCCAACCTTCAATCCTGTTCCATCAATACTTGGAAAGCCATAATAACAACTATCGGGTAATTTAAAAGCAAAGGCTGGAAAATTATTTGAACTATATAAATCTTCTTCTACATCGTACCAAGCAAATGTTTTGCGAATTGGATTTAATGGTAATTCGAGATCTAATTGCTTTAATAACTCTCGTGCCCAAGCTCCCACAGAAAAAATGGCGGCATTCGCAGTAAACCTCGTCCCATCAGCAATAGTAATTGTTACCTCATTTTCTTTGGCATCGACTTTCGTTACTTTACTATTTGTTCGAATTTCTGCTCCCTCTCTCATCGCCATTTCACGAAAAGCTGACACACATTCCTCCACTTTTAAAACCCCTGAAGTCGGTTCAAAACATCCAACAAAATCTTCTGGAATCTTTAGCCCTGACCATTTTTTATGTACTTTATCTGCAGATAAAACCTCTAAAGGTAAATTAAACTTCTCGGCGCTTGAAATAACATTCTTTATAAATGGATCATCTTTTTCCCCTACATTAATAACTCCTGTTTCCAATAAGAGCTCTTTATGTACATTTTGAGCAAGTTCTTTCCATAAATCTCTTGCACGTAATGCGAAAGGAACATACTCGTGACCTTCACCATACGCATAGCGAATAATTCTTGTTTCTCCATGATGACTACCATGGTCATGTGGCGGATTAAATGCATCAAGTAACAATGTTTTCTTTCCACTCTTTGAAAGAAAATATCCAGCTGCCATTCCCATAGATCCTGCACCAATTACAATTACATCATATTTTCCCATGAAAAGACTCCCTAGTGATTTAATTATTATAAAAATTATAACTTTTTAGAATATATTATCAACTTATTTTCAAATTCAAAATATAGGGGCATATAGGATTCCATCCGTATACGCCCCTTTATAGATAGCAACTAGGCTCCAAAAAGAAATATCCACCTTGGTCAGTTGGATACTCTAAAAGACAAAGGCTATTTTGATTGTCTTTTTATGTTGCTTGCATCAATGAATTTTAATAAGGAATGTAATCTCTACCAGAGCCTATACAATATAATATGCTTAAGGTCATTGTAAATTGCAGAATAAATATCATATAATTCATTTCACTTTGCTTCTTATTTCTCTAAAAAAATGCGATAATGGTGTAAAACATTAAGGATGACACGATGACAAATATGATTACATTACGAGTGGACCCTAAATATACTATGGATTTAAACCGTGGCTATTCACTTATCTTAAAAGACGCAATCCAAAACAAAGAATTATTAGAATCAGAAGGTGAACTAATTCGCTTAGTTGATCAACATAACCGTTATATCGGAACAGGTTACTATGGTCATCAAAACAAAGGGATTGGCTGGATATTAACAACTAAAGAACATGAATTAATCGACCAAGCTTTCTTTACAAAGAAAGTGAAAGTTGCCTTATCTCATCGTGAAGATTTTTACCAAAATAGCCAAACAACTGCTTTTCGTGTTTTCAATGGCGAAGGCGATGGTATCGGTGGCTTAGCGATTGACTACTTTGATGGATATTATATGGTAAGTTGGTATAGTGAAGGCATTTATTCATTTAAAGAATATATTTACAAAGCACTTAACGAACTTGTTGAATATAAAGCAATTTATGAGAAAAAACGTTTTGACACAAAAGGACAATATATCGACCAGGATGATTTTGTAATGGGAACAGAAGGCGACTTCCCTATTATCGTCAAAGAGAACGGCATGAACTTTGCGGTTGATCTAAACGATGGTGCCATGACAGGTATCTTCCTTGACCAACGTGATGTTAGACGTGCAATTAGAGATCATTATGCAAAAGATATGAATATGCTTAACACGTTTTCTTACACTGGTGCCTTTTCAGTAGCAGCAGCATTAGGTGGTGCTACAAAAACAACAAGTGTAGATTTAGCTAAACGTAGTCTAGCTAAAACAATTGAACAATTCAGCGTTAACGGAATTGACTATGAAGCTCAAGATATTAAAGTTATGGATGTTTTCCATTACTTTAAATATGCGGAAAAACATGATCTGAAATTTGACTTAGTTGTACTAGATCCACCAAGCTTTGCACGTACAAAAAAGGCTACTTTCTCTACGGCAAAGGATTATCCAAAACTATTGGCAGATACTATTGCGATTACTGAAAAAAATGGTGTGATTGTAGCTTCTACTAATAACGCAAGCTTTGGTATGAAAAAATTTAAAACCTTTATAGATAAAGCGTTTAAAGAAACTAAAACTAAATATAAAATTATTGATCAATATGGACTCCCTAAAGACTTTAGAGCAAATCGCGATTTTCCAGAATTTAATTATTTAAAAGTCGTGTTCATCAAAAAACTAAGCTAAATACTCCCTAAAATTAAGCCGACACATCAATTCACTTGATGTGTCGGCTTTTTAATTTATTTTATTCACCTAATCTATTATTTATTTTAGATATAGATAGTTGTCTCATATAGATATTTTCCGTTTGAATATGATACTAAGATTGGAGGTGAATTGATTTTGGAAAAGAAAAAATGTTCTAGTTGTCACAGATATTTATGTAATTGTAGTAATTCTAACGAAACTACAAATAAAGGGCCAAGAGGATCCAGAGGGCCAAGAGGCGAGGATGGATTACCAGGGCCTACCGGTGCTACTGGACCAAGAGGTGAAAGAGGACCAAGGGGATTCAGGGGTAGTGGAGCTACTGGTGCTACTGGTGCTACTGGCGCTACTGGCGCTACTGGTGCTACCGGGCGTAACGGCGCTACTGGTGCTACTGGTGCTACCGGGCGTAACGGTGCTACTGGTTCTTCGTCAAACTCTCCATTTGCTTATATTCGACGAAATAAGAAGCAAATCTTATCAAAGAATTGCCCATATGTTAGGTGGAAAAGTATCCTTGGTTCTTCAGGCATTAACATAAATTCTAATCACCCTACTAGCATCAAGGTCACTACACCAGGATTCTACCTCATAAACGCTTTTGTTAATTTTAAAGGTACAAGTGCTTTTGTATTAGAATTAAATGGTCAAGAGCTCACTCCTTCCACTCTGTTTTCTCAAGATGATGGTTTTACAATGTCCGTCATTGTGAATATCCCTGCTAACTCTAGCTTAAAATTAAAGCTAAAAAGCAAGGATGAAGAAACAATTATTTCTTGCAGAGATTCCGTTTCTGCATCTATTACTATTGTCAGGATTTCAGATGCTTCATCTTAACGTACACGGGCATTGAAATCCCATTAACCCCCATATTTAACTATTTCAATCTACTAAAAAGTCACTATTTTTGCTTTTTGCATTAATAGTGACTTTCTTCTTTATATAAGTAATATATTCTTCCCTTTGAATCAAATTCAAATTTTCATAACAAAGTGATGGACTTTCAAATGCGTATTTATATACTAATTTCTTCAAAAAGTCTTATCATCTAAAAAAACAATTCCTTTGGTCTAATGATTGCAATCCTCTCCCCTTTTATACTTTAAGGGGATTTAAATCAATTTCAAAACCCATTTCTTCAAGCATCTTCTTATCTGCATCCCCTGGTTGTCCATCAGTTGTAAGATAATCACCTAAGAAAATAGAATTTGCTGGATATAAACTTAACGGTTGAAGTGATCCTAAGTTGACTTCTCGGCCACCTGATACTCTTATCTCTTTTGTAGGATTTATAAATCTGAAAAGTGCTAGTACTTTTAAACAATGCCTAGGGTTTAGTTCATGCGTACCTTCAAGCGGTGTACCATCAATTGCATTTAAAAAATTGACTGGGATAGAATCTGCGTCTAACACATGTAAACTTCTTGCCATATCAATAACATCTTGTTTTGTTTCCTTCATGCCAACGATTACGCCAGAGCATGGCGAAATGCCAGCTGCTTTCGCACGTTCAACTGTTTGAACGCGATCATCATACGTATGTGATGTTGTAATATTAGAGTGATTTCTAGCCGAAGTATTGATATTGTGATTGTAACGATCTACACCAGCTTCTTTTAGTTTTTCTGCTTGCTCTGGTTTTAAAATACCCAGGCATGCACAGATGGTCATGTCTTTATGCTTTTCTTTAATCGCCTTTACAGAATCTACAACAATATCAATTTCTCGGTTCACAGGTCCTCTACCACTTGCAACAATGCAATATGTACCTACATTTAATGTCGCTGCACGATCTGCTCCTGCCATAATTTCTTCTTTCTTCATCATTGGGTATTTTTCGACTGGCGCTTTAGAGACAATTGATTGTGAACAGTATCCACAGTTTTCAGGGCACAACCCTGATTTTGTATTGATAATCATATTTAGTTTGACTTTGTTTCCAAAATAATGATGACGAATTTGATAGGATGCATCAAGTAATTTTAATAGATCAATATCTTGGCTCTCTAATATAGATAGTGCTTCTTCATCGTTGATTTTATATCCATCAATTACTTGCTGAGCTAATTTGGCATAATCCATATTAATGACCTACCTTTATAATTTTTTGTAAACGGAAGCCCAAAATCCCTGCAAATACAGCTAAAATAATATCTTTTGGAAGTGGTGGAACCATCCATAACCATGCCATTTTGTAAGTAAATCCATCTGGAGCAGATGCCCAAAGTTTATATGCATAATACATCCAGTTTGTACCAAACAAATAGTCAATAGCTATCCCAACAAGTGCTGCCGAAATATACATTGTTTTTGTACGTCGGTATTCTACCATTTTCCCTGCTACATAAGCTGATAATATAAACATTACGATAAATCCAAATGTTGGACTTAGTATAGAAGAAAACCCACCGCTAAATTTTGCAAAAACAGGTGCCCCCACCAAACCAAGTAGTGTATAAACTGTAATTGATATAGCACCTAAACGACTACCTAAAACGAGACCTGCTAATATAGCAAATAACGGTTGAAGAGTAATTGGCACCCCACCAACCACTAGAAATGGTGCGAAAGACGTGATATTCGCCCCAATCATCATTAAAGTTGCAAACAACCCTGAATAGACAATGTCTAATGTAGAAAGCTTACTTTTTGTTCCAGAAACTTTTACTGTCATTTATTTCTCACCCTTTGTGTTAACTTATTTTAATAATAGGTTAACACATTTTATTGAAAATGGAAGAATAATTTTAAAAATAATATGAAAGTAGCATTGGACTCTACTTTTAAGACTTAAATTGTAATCGTTAATAATGAAATTTCTATATAATAAAAAATGAACCGGTTTACAATTGCTGTTCCGGTTCATCTGTCGATTTAGTTTGACTATTATTTTTCATTAATATGTTTAAAAATTGTTTGAAAATAGAATTTTTTCTAAATTATTTTATTGTAAATTTTACTGCAATTGAATTTTTATATGTGTTTCCTTTTGAAGTTTTCAGTCCTTTTCGGTCAATAAAAATCACATATTTCCCTGCTTTAAGTGTTTTTTTGGTTGATAGTTTAATCATTTTGCCATTTCTACTTTTAGATAAACTGAAACCATTCATGTTA
The DNA here is from genome assembly GCF_934216135.1 of uncultured Rummeliibacillus sp. Taxonomy (NCBI): domain Bacteria; kingdom Bacillati; phylum Bacillota; class Bacilli; order Caryophanales; family Caryophanaceae; genus Rummeliibacillus; species uncultured Rummeliibacillus sp. The sequence goes on from NZ_CAKQBI010000025.1 coordinate 8,821, forward strand.
CTTCCTGAATAGTTGATATATATATGACTTGCTTTTAACACCGCTGGTTTAATAGCCTTTGAAAAAGTAATAGTAGTATACTTTTTATTTTTCATATTCGATAGATTTGTTGCTTTTACATACTTCGACTTTGTAACAGGAGATATTGCAGTTATGTTTTGTTTATATCGATATTTTTTCACTATTTTTTTTTGAGAAGATGTTAAGTCATTATATACTACGTATACTGGCAAAAATTCTGTTTTCAAACTTAGCTTTTTTCCTAACCGAATCTTCTTGATGGTATTATTGGTTTTCGTTTTATTCTTATTCACATAAATTTTAGATACCGAGTCCTTAGCTGTTGTAAATGATATTGTTTTTCCAGTAGATTCTTTGCCAAGAGAACTAATGGCCGTTACTTTTGCTTTATACGTTGTACCTTGTTTTAAACCTTTTAAAGTATAGTTGTTATCTGTTGTAATGATAGCTTTCTTACCTGTTACCTCTAATCTATATTTTTGTACTGGTACTATAGTATTTTGAGCCATCTCATAATGTAATATTGCCGATGTCTTTTTTATAGCTAGAGTTGATAATTTGCTAACGTTACTTGGATTTTTAATAGATGTAGTAAGTAATCCATACCCATATAAAGAATCTCTCCCCATATCCCCTAAGTCCATTGCATAATTTCGAAGTACATTTCTCAGTTCGCTTGTTGTATATGTTGGATATTGTTGCTTGATCAAAGCTATCATACCGACTACATGTGGAGTTGCGATAGAAGTACCTGACATTTCCGTATAGGGTTTAGTTAAATCGAGTACATTAATATCAACCCCAGGTGCAGTATATTCTATCTGTTTCCCTGTGTTAGATTTACGCCAAATTTTTCTATATTGATCGATTGAAGAAACTGCAATAACTTCTTGATAATTCGCTGGATATTGTACTGGCTGTGCATTTCCATCATTTCCAGCTGCTGCTACCATTGTAATACCTGCTTCATATGCCTCTTTTATAGCTTGATGGAGAATAAGGTCATCCTTCACTGTTCCTAGAGACATGTTAATCATGTCAACATTATTTTCTATCGCCCATTCAACAGCCTTTAGAATAGTCACCATATTAGCACCATCATTCTCAAAAACCTTCACACTATAAAGATCAACATCTGGTGCTACGCCAACTAAGTATCCATCATTTAAACGAGTACTAACTTGACCGGCAATCAGACCGGCTACAGCGGTACCATGCCCATCTGTATCTATTGGTAAACTTTCATCCTCAGGAGTCTCCTCATTATCCTCAACAAACGAATATTTTTTGACGTTGGCTAGAGCAGGAATATCTGCTACACCTGTATCAAAAATAGCTACTTTTACACCTTTCCCTGTATTATTTTGTTTCCACGCATTTTGAACACCCATTATTCTCATATTTACTAATGGTGTAATGCTACCTAAGGACAACCCTCTTGTTTTCAAAGTAGTTGGATTTTTTTCAATCACTTGGATATCTTTAGATTGCTTTAAACGTGCAAGATTTTCTGAGTTAAAATTTCCTTGGATAATTTTCAACGTTTCAAAATCATTTTCAATAGAAAATGCTAGTTTCTTCACCTGTTCCTTTCCTTTTGCATTGTTATAAACGACCATTACATCATTGTACTCAGATGCAGACGCCGAGGTATCTTGAGCATGAAAAGAGACGATGCTGATGGCTAACAGACAAGACATCCACCATTTCCTATATTTCCACATAACTTCACCTAGTTTTGCTTAGTATTTTTTATGTATATTTCCAATATCTTTTAGGTCTTTTTTAGATGCTTTTATAGTAACATGTAGTAGGGAATTGGTTATCTTACAAGCCTATTAAATTTTTGTAACAACGTGAATTGTATATTGTAAAATATGAAGTTTTCAAAACCAAACCTAAATTGCCTTTTAGGTTAATCCAAAAAATAACCAATATGATCTGGAAATTACATTGTTCAAGTGCAATGTTGTCTCTACTGTTCTATAATGTGATATATTGAGTTAGCTTTATAACTACTAATAAGAACAAATTGAAACCTAGATTGAATAGGTGAAGAAGGGGTTTCCATGTTTAGGAATAAAAAAATTAAAATTCATGTTTCTGGATGGCCAGCCTTGCTACTGCTTATAGCAATTATTGGCATATCCCTTACTTTGGTCATTACAATACCTTACTTCGGATTTTATGGTTTGTATAATATAATGGCTATGTATGATTTAGCTAATATTGAAATCTTTGAAAAAGGCTATCAAAATTTTTTCTATTTTGGTTGGTTTATATTATTAATTTTTTCTATGATTGTTTTACTAGATTTTGTTTGTCTTTTTACCATTGCAAGTTTCAATTTCAAATTAACCAAATTCATTGATATAATTAGTTTTCTAGTCCAATATGTGGTAAGTGTTTTCATTTTTAAAAATTTTATCGTGGCAGGTTTTAATCGCATTGATATTACATGGACTGGCTCGATAGTCCTTTTCTTATTGCTTTATATTGTGGTAGCGGTTTTCAGTTATGAAAAACCAAAAGATGCGTAAAAATGGCGCATATATTCGCCTATAAAATGGCTAAATAGTTAATATTTACCCTAATTTTATCAAAATCATTACAAAGCTTGAACACTATTTAATAGTATGTTAGAATCCTAAAAGTTCAGTATTTTATTTTTAGATAAAATACCGAGCTTTCGTGTGAGTATAAACCTAATTTTTGGGTCTTTGGCAAATTGCTGAAGACTCTTTTTTTGCATATATTGAATATCTACTCATAAGTAAGTAACGAGCTTGGGACAAAAATATTGTAGCTAATGAAAAATACGAACTATAATGTGAAATTCTATTTTAAATTTCACATTATATATTTTTTCTTAACAATTAGTTTTGTGTTCCGTTCCAGACGGCGCTTTCCGCGGGCTTGGCTTCAATCTCCTCGTCACTACGTTCCTGCGGGGCTTTCAGCTCAAGCTATTCCCGCAGGAGTCGCCGTCCTCCACTTCACACACGCCATTCTAAGTGATGCTCATCAACAAATAATTGTGTTTTCTAAAGAAGGACGCTTTATGAAATTAATTCTATTATTCAATTATTCGGATTTAGCAAGGATTAATTTTATTCTGTACCAGCCTCTTCTATAATTTATCGGTTAATATACAATTCAAATAGGTCGCCATAGTCTTTTCTCAAATATTGTTCTTTGCTTTTTAGAACCCAATCATTTGCGAACCTTGTAATCTGTTCAAAAGATTGTGCAGGTGTCACATCTTTAGCCTCTACTTTTCCAATAGATTGAGCAGCATAGCTTAAGCTATTTTGCGCTATTTCAAGATTCTTCTTATTGCGAATCATTTCTACTGAAATTGCATGTAATGCTTTATATAGATCTTTGATTTCAGTATCAAACTTTTTATGGATATCAATTGACATTGGTATGTTATCAATAGTGAACTTAATTTCAATATCAAGATCTATGGTACCTGCTGTTTCTAACATAACATCAGAAATTGTACTATGCTCATAATCATAACGTTTTAATAGACGTTTTTTACTAAGAGCGGAATCTCCATCAACATGGATGAGTGCTTGGTTTGTAAAGCAATATTCATCTGACTTTGTTTTGATCAAGAAGTAAACAACTTCTCCTGATTCATGCATAACAAAATCATCAGATTCAGTTTTATCAAATTCCTCTTTCGGTACGACGATTCCAATATCAGATAATCCTAAGGCATCAGATGCTAATTTTTTTAACATAAAACTTTCCTCCTCATAATTGTTTCTTACCTAAATCTACGTCTCCCATGAAAAAAAGATTCAGAAATCAAACACTTTCAGCTTATTCATTTATCGGTTAGATTATTCACAATATAGAATTCGATAATGTATAGAGCTCCTCAAAAATTGTGGATAACAAGTGATTAACTTATTTTTAATCACTTGTTACGAACAGTTTGTGCATAAGTTTTTAGTCATCTGTGTATAAAGTATAACTTCTTGACAGAATATTTCTCTCTTCCTCACTGTAAAGTCAAATTTCAAGGTATGGACTAGATTTTATTCACAAGATTATTTTAGTTATGCACAGGATCATTCCCTCTTTCTCTTACACTTCAAAAATATTTACATCTCTAAAGCTGATTATATTCGTTCAAGTGTATATTTATACACACATTCACCTCTATATTTGCTAAAAAAGAAAAAATCATCTTTCTAAGTTTTAATAGTTATACACTAATTTGCTAATAGTACTTTTACGTAAACATTTTATATCTTCTTATCTATTCTAAAAATTGCTATAAATCACTTAATTTATCAATAATTCTCCAAACTACACATTTTACTAAAAAGTAAAATATATCAATTTTTTAAATATTTTTATATAATTTCCTTGCGCTATAAATATACAATACGCTATGATTATAGAAACACAAATACTGTAAAAGGTGGATGGACTTTCGTAATATGTTCGTGAACTACCAAAAAATATCGAAATATTCCGTCTTCGTTTGTTAGGGGGATTCACCATGATTGAGTTTAAAAATGTGAATAAGTATTACGGAGATTTCCAAGTATTAAAAGATATTAATCTCACTATTAACAAAGGTGAGGTTGTAGTCATCATTGGACCATCTGGTTCTGGTAAAAGTACACTTCTTCGTTGTATGAATCGTTTAGAAACAATCTCTGATGGGTCATTAACGATTAATGGTGTCGAATTACACGATAAAAAAACAGATATTAACAAACTACGTCGTAAAATTGGTATGGTATTTCAACACTTTTACCTTTATCCACATAAAACGGTACTAGAAAATATTATGTTGGCACCTGTTAAGGCACTTGGCCAATCAAAAGAAGAAGCAAAAAAAACAGCATTAGCCTATTTAGAAAAAGTAGGAATCCCAGAAAAAGCAGATGCTTATCCATCACAACTTTCAGGTGGTCAGCAACAACGTGTCGCTATTGCCCGAGGACTTGCGATGCATCCAGAAATTATGCTTTTTGATGAACCTACATCTGCACTCGACCCAGAGATGATTGGGGAAGTTCTAGATGTTATGAAACATTTAGCGAAAGAAGGCATGACAATGGTTGTTGTCACACACGAAATGGGCTTTGCAAAAGAAGTGGCCGATCGCATTATTTTTGTCGATAAGGGTCAAATACTTGAGGATGCAAATCCGACAACGTTCTACCAAGAACCAAAGGAAGAACGCGCTAAGTTATTCCTTAGTCGGATTTTAAATCATTAATGTAAATTGAGGGGGAGAAATGGATGTTCAAAAAGAAAAAAAGTTTATTAACAGTGTTACTTTTAGCAATGCTTTCAGTTCTTATGTTAGCAGCTTGTGGTACTAAGGATGATTCTGAATCAGGCAGTGGTAGTGGTTCAAAAGAAAGTAAAAATTCACTAGAAGCCATTAAAGAAAAAGATAAAATTGTATTTGGTGTAAAGAATGATACCCGCTTATTTGGTTTAAAGGATCCTAAAACTGGTAATATTGAAGGATTCGATATTGATATCGCTAAAGAAATCACAAAGATTATTTTAGGTGATGAATCCAAAGCGGAGTTTAAAGAAGTAACTTCAAAGACGCGTATACCTATGTTACAAAAAGGCGATATTGACGCTATTGTTGCTACGATGACAATAACTGAAGAGCGTAAACAAGAAGTAGACTTTTCTGATGTCTATTTCAAAGCGGGTCAAGCTCTACTTGTTAAAAAAGGGAGTCCAATTAAAAGTATTAAAGATATTAAAAAAGGGACAAAGGTTCTTGCTGTAAAGGGTTCGACTTCAGCTGTTAATATTCGCGAAAAAGCACCCGATGCAACAGTTTTAGAATTTGAAAACTATGCTGAAGCTTTTACCGCTTTAAAAGCGAAACAAGGTGATACGTTAACAACAGATAACGCCATTCTTTACGGTATGGTAGACGAAGATCCGAACTATCAAGTGGTTGGGGACATCTTCACGGATGAACCTTATGGTATTGCTGTGAAAAAAGATAGCCCAGAGTTAGTTAAAGCGATTAATGATGCATTAAAAGAGTTACAAAGTAACGGTAAATACGATGAACTTTATAAAAAGTGGATTAAAACAAGTAACTAATCCTATTCATTCATAAAGTTTTACTTATTAAAGAATCTTTACTAATGGCTCTATAAAAGACGCATAAATATGGCCATGAAAATTTTAACGGGCAGTCACCTATTCTAATGGATGTAATTAGATATTAGGTTGTTACTGCCCGTTCCTTCTTGGTATTACTGCTTAGAATTTAAACTACACGTATTGAGTAAGGAGTGACCAGAATGCTCGACTTTTCAATTTTGACCGAAAATTGGGATATGTACATAGAAGGCTTTATAAACACGATTTATATAAGTGTAATTGGCCTTATTGGAAGTTTTGTATTTGGAACGATCTTAGCTGTCTTTCGAATCGCGCCTTTTAAACCTTTAAATTGGATTGGAACGATTTATGTTGAGTTTTTCCGTAATATTCCGTTATTAATTATTGCATTTTTCTTATTTACGGCCCTACCTACAATTGGTATACAATTAGATGGTTTTAAAGCGGGAACGTTAGCACTTATTATTTACACATCTGCTTTTATAGCAGAAGCTGTCCGAGCTGGTATTTTATCTGTACCTAAAGGGCAAACAGAGGCAGCTAGATCCTCAGGTTTAACATATATTCAAACGATGAATCTTGTTGTTTTACCACAAGCGATTAAAATTGTTATTCCACCTCTTGGTAACCAATTTATCAATCTTGTTAAAAACTCATCTATTTTAACAATTCTAGCTGCCGGGGATTTAATGTATCAAGCTGATTTAATCTCTACTAGAACTTTTGTTACGTTCGATGTTTACATTTTCGTTGCATTATTTTATCTAGTTCTAACTATACCTCTTAGCACTGGTGTTAACTATTTAGAAAAACGCCTTGCAAAGAGCAATTAAAGGAGGGCGAGTCTATGGATTTTACTGGTGCTTATACTCCAGATCATTTAAAGTTCTTGTTCGATGGTTTTCTAATTACTTTAAAAATTGCTGTTATATCAATTATTGCTAGTTTTGTTATTGCAGCAATTGTTGGTGTGATTCGCTATACGAAAATACCTGTGGTTTCTCAAGTGTTCGCTGTCATCGTTGAAGTAATTCGAAACTTGCCGCTACTTTTAATTATCTTCTTTACCTTTTTTGCTTTACCGGAAATCGGTATTGAGATGAGTATTGAAATGGCTGCTATTGTGGCACTAACAATTTTTGAGGCTGCAATGATTTCAGAAATTATTCGTAGTGGCTTGAACTCTATTGATAAAGGGCAAATTGAAGCTGGACGTTCTTCGGGTTTGACTTATGTTCAAACATTATGGCATATTGTTTTACCGCAAGCATTACGAAGAATGGTCCCACCAATTGTCAGTCAATTTATATCACTATTAAAAGATACATCATTAGCAGTGGTTATCGCTCTACCGGAACTGATGCATAATGCACAAGTGATTAATGCACAAAATGTCAACTTTATCATTCCTATTTTCATACTTGCAGCATTAATGTACTGGGTTGTCAATTACGTTCTATCCATTGTAGCAAGAAGATTAGAGTTAAAAACTTCATGATTTATGTCTAATCTACCTAGGAGCTATAATAGGAACCGCCTTTTCCTTTTTCAAAAACCTAACATAATTCTAAATAAAAAGAACAGGGCCCATGAAAAACATTTCATGGGCCCTGTTTTTTTATTTTCGGAGATCAAGCGCTTATTAATACTAATTTTACTTGTTCTAAAACGCTAAAGCATATCACTCTGTTACTCGCTCAAAAAAGTCATTGACTCTTGTATAATCGGCAATATTCCGATTACAACTTTCACTGTCCGAACAAATATAATTACTATGCTTTTTAAACGTATCGATAGCTTTCCCCTTTTTCGTTGTTGTGAACAAACTAACATCGGAATGATGATGACATATTGCACAAATTCCTTTAATCGTATTTGCTTCTACCTGGCCTTTAATAGCCTTTAGCTTGCCTTGTTGTTCAACAACGATATATTTTCGATGTGTGCTGGCATCGTGCCACGTAAAATAACATATATGACGAAAATCAATAGATTCTATGTTGGGTAATTTTAATTTCTTTTCCTTTTTAAAAAGACTCTTTAAATTACTGGTCGTTACTTTTTTAAAAGGTATGACAAAAGGTTTTAAGCTCTCCAAATATAATTCAGCTTGTGTTCGATCTTTCATCTTATATAATTGCTCAATTACAGTTAATTGAACATCGGATGGTTGAATATTTTTTTCAATTTCTGTTTCAACAAGCCCTTTAACAGCAAGTAATACATTGCGATCCTTTGTTGTATTATAAGCATTTAGAAGCTTATTCATCTGTTGTTCGATTAAATGATAATTTGCTACGGATAAGAAAGGTTGAATTGTTTGTTTTTCCATTGAAATCACTCCAATTTTTTAGGCTTTTTGTTTTTGGTTTTATGGCCTAAAGAAATGATCCAACATGAATATTCTATAAAACTTCGATGGAGATTTCCTTGACCATGAAGTTTCGTGCATTAGAGTATGCATTACAAAATAATGCAGACATTTAGATTCCTCCTTTAAAAAGAACTGCTTTTATAGTAGCACCAACTAATACAAAATACAATATTTGTAAGAACTATCGAACTAATTTTTTCTGGTCGTGTACAAGTCAGATGCCTCATCAAAATAAAATCGACGTTTTCCTTTTCCGAATACAACCAACATTATATGGATAAATAGAACAATCGTTAAGATGAAATACAATAAGTTTATCCCTAGTGGAAGGAATACCGATACATGATAATAAGGTGATGCCATTGAGATTTGTGATTGATTTAAGACATTCACCACGAATGTTACAAAAAATGTCACATATATTGCAGCAAATCGTTTAAAAAGACGGCTTATTGTAGTCATCTTACTAATTTTACTATCATATCGGAAACGCAGTATATATGTTCCTATCGTTCGACCATTCCATATCATTGGTATAACAAAGAAGAAGAAAAAGTAAGAGACAGACCGAATAAGAAATTCATTGATATCATTTGTACTCGTAATATCCAAGAATGTTTGTGCCAATAAGTCTGAGACAAACAAATCAACAATCATTGCTAGTAATACAGCCATCGGTTTGACTTCATCTAATTTTAATAAGCGATCTGCTTTTTCATGTATTCTTTCTTTTGACGGGAAAAATGCTAACACTGCAGGAGCAATGAAAAAGCCAACAATCCCACCTAATGTATTTAGTATTAAATCGTCCACATCAAAAATTCTATAAGCACAATTATAATAACCATAAATGCCGGTTACCTGTGTTATTTCATAAAATAATGTTACAAGGAATGTAATCCCTAACGCTTTCCCCCATTTTTTCTTTTCCTTTAAAAAATAGCGCAAATAAACGCCTAATGGCATTAACAACAAAAAGTTGAAAAATGCTTGATAAAAAGCGGATTGTGTAAATAAGTTCATGTACGTCCCGGGTTTAGACCAAACGATATTACCACTGTCGAAAATTTCCGATACAAAACGAAATGGGACGAATGAATAATGTTGTGTTCCTGGCTCTTGCATCGAACAAGTATCACGAATTGCTGGCAATGGTAAAAGAACGAGAAATAAGGCTGATAAAAAATAGAAAACAAATGAAAATGAAATGATTGTCGTAGATAATGGCATAAATCCATATTTTCGATATGTATAAATAAGCCACGGAATCCAAATGACAACTGCCAACAAAACAAACACAATGATTGCTGCATAAATTGGTTGGATATACGTATCCATTTCTTACATCTCCCTTAACAAACATTTGAACGGAAATAGACATCCAGAAATCCTACACTTGAGTATTCCCGAATGTCTATTCACTAAAGCCTATAGCTGTTTGATCCTTATTCACCAGTTATAATATGTTCTTTACAAAAGCTCAAAATCATTTCTTCCTCATCATCTTCCAATGCGAAGTCTAATAGTTTCTCATCTACTTTTGCCGTGATAAAGTAATTAGCCAATGAAATCTCTTCATCTTTTTTGGCAATAATCACGCGGATTTCAAGGCCACCTTCTGTATAAAGCTCATCCTCTTCATCAACATTGATATCCAAAACAAATTCATAACGTTGGCCTTCAATTATATGAGTTGGATCTAAGATTTCTTCCATTGTATATGCTAAAATATCCAATAATATCGCTCCTTTTACATCTTTCATTACTTTATAATATAGGAAATTGGCAATTAGTAAAGTTTTATGATGAAAATGGGCAAAAAGATAAGGAGTGTTGGAAAATGCAAGAGCTTTTCTATTATCAAGATGTGATGATGAAAGAATTTGATGCAACTATTCAATCACAACAAACAGATGTAGACGGACGAAAATATATTGTTTTAGATAATACTGCTTTTTATCCAACTGGTGGTGGACAACCCCATGATACAGGTATGTTAAATGATGTTAAAGTCATTGATGTAGAAAAAGTCGATGGTGAGATTCGACATTATGTAAGCGAATTATTGCCAAAAGGCTCCACAAAAGTACATGGTGTACTAGATTGGCAACGTCGCTTTGATCATATGCAACAACATGCTGGTCAACATATCTTAACAGCAGCTTTTGTCGAACTTTTAAACTACCCAACAATTAGCTTTCACCTTGGAACTGAAACTGTCTCAATCGATATTGATGCCCCTAAACTCTCTGATCAGGAACTTGCTATTGTTGAAAAAAGAGCCAACGACATCATTTTAGAAAACCGTCCCATTGAAACAAAATGGGTAACAGAAGAAGAACTTACAAACTATACGTTACGAAAAGCTGTGGCGGTTACAGGGGAAATTCGACTTGTTATTATCCCAGATTATGATTATAACGGCTGCGGAGGGACTCACCCAACTTCTACTGGACAAGTTCAAGCGATTAAAATATTAGCCACCGAAAAACAAAAGAAAAAAACTCGTATACATTTTGTCTGCGGGGGGCGTGTACTTCAAGAACTTCACTGGCGAAAAAAGGAACTATCTGAAACAGCTCGCCTAGCAAATGCACCCGAAGAAGAAACAGCTCGAGCGGTAACAAAGCTTTTGCAAACACAAAAATCACTTGAAAAATCATTAGCAGATGCACATGCAAGAATTTTATCCTTCGAGGCTAAAGAATTATTACATCTAGCATCTAATCACCTAATCCATAAGATATTCACTTCTCGCTCCGTGCAAGAACTTCAACAATTGGCGCGCGCAATCGTTGCAGCAGATGAAAAAAGTACAGTGTTATTCGTTTCAGAGCAAACAGATAGGGTACAATTCGTGGCAGCAAAAGGACAATCAGCGCCAACTGATAGTATGAAAAGAATCACCAATACGATTCTTCCAATCATCAAGGGTAAAGGTGGCGGTAGTGATAGCTTTGTACAAGGTGGCGGTGAACCTACTATTTCAGCTGAAGAACTATTAGAAGAAATGATAAGAATATTAATGTAAAGTGAACCTCTCATCTGTGGGAATTTCTTCATCCCACAGATATTAGTGTATGTACATGTACAATCATACTAAAAAACTGTGAATACACTTTGTGCACTCACAGTTCAAATAGAAACTTGTCTCCTAGATTAGTCAGTTATACTACCTGGTGAGAAAATCATGGACGGCTCAGATATTATGTTTGTGATAAAAAGATTCCAATCTTCGATCATCGTGTAGAAGTGGAAGACATCAGGTTTTCCTGCAGGATACGTAATAGACTCTGCATCCAAATAAAATTCATCCCAATCATTTTGTTCCTGATAACGTTCGAGCAAACTTCCTGCTTCTACCTTTTTTTGAAATTCTTCAAAAGCGCTCGGTATTACATCTAAAAAGATTATTTCAATATTCTCTTCTTGTATTTGGCTACGCATTCTATTCGCCCAATATAAAACAACATTTTCATCTAACTTTGCATACTTTGTATTTTGGCGTGAATAAGGATAATGCTTAGCCTCTTCTTGTCGTTTATTAATATCTTCAATCTTATACTTAGTAAAGGACTGATATACTTTTATAAGTTTTTCTTTCAACTTTGGAGATAATCCATCCTTACGCAACAAAATTTCTAATTTCATGCCTAAATAGCCTAGCTCTATCCCTAACTGTTCTTCGCTAATTGCCGTTGATTTTTGGTTAATGAGCCATCTAAACGCTGATTGATAAAAAGCTCCTGCAGCTGCGAGATCTAGCGTTGTGTATAATCCTTCAGGCAAGTATATACATTGTGTATAAATTTTTGAAACGGCTAAACGTAGAATATCACCCATAAAGTAAGAATCTCTTTCCAACCATTCATCTTTTGTCCCTTGAATATAGGCATAATCTGGATTAATATTGATAAACTGATCATATTGCTGAATCTTACGTTCATATAAAGCTCGAATTGATTGACGAAGTAATTCTTTTTCTCCATCAATTTCATTTAGTTCAAAGAACGTACCTACTGTATCTACGTAAGCATTTGAAAGGCGATCAAATCCACGCCCAAAAATCTTATTTAGTTTTTCAAGATGCGTTGTTTTTTCTTCACCATCAAAATCACGTTCAATCCTTGCTTTATACGTAATATATTCAGATGCTAGATAGTTAATATGTTCGCTAATAGCGGCAATTCTTTCAAAAGAAACACCACCTCGCGCACTCACATTAAATTCAACCATCTTCCAAAATATATCCTTTGGTAATCCATTCGTTTCAATTTCACTTTGAGTGAGTGCTTGAACCTTCATCCACTTATTTGCGGAGAAATGCTGAGGTTTTTTCTTTTCAATATATTTTTTATATTGTTCTTTTAGTTTTTCTATTATTTCAAAATTTAAATTACTATTTGAATTCGTTCTTTCATTTTCGATACTCAATTTATCGATAGACAGTGGAGATAAAGGCCAATGATCATGTTCCCTCATAATTTGTAAGGGCCCCCTTTGTAATGTTACAGACCAAATCTATTAATCATTATGGATATTCTATCAATAATTATTGTATTAAACTAGAGAATTTTATACATTCAAATTAAAAAACTAGCAATTTTCACGATATTTTCACTATTCTGCATACATATAACCACATATCAGCTAAATAAAAAATGCCTACTTCAACTAAGATAAGCTTGTTGAAGAGGCATTTATATTTTTTCTTATCATCAATAAATATTTTTAGTAACTGAATTTTTTAATAAGTATTCGATTTCTTTAAATCCTAATTTTTCTGCATGTTCAAGTGGTGTGACATCATCTTTGTCTGCAATATTTGGATTTGCTTTATGTTGCAATAATAATTGGACACATTCTTGATATTTCTTACTGCCATCACCTAAGATAACTGCTTCTAGTAACGCTGTCCATCCTAAGTTATTAATGTGATTAACATCTATTGTTGTCTCATTTAATAACCAACGCAAAACATGAATATCACCATGTTCAGCTGCTGGTATTAGCGCTGTGTTTCCATATCGATCGGTACTGGTTGGATTAGCACCCGCTTTTGTCGATAATTTAAGAATATCCAAATAACCTTCTGCAGCGGCATATAGAAATGGTGTATTATGCATATCATCTTGAATATTCACATCGGCACCTGTTGCAATAAGAATTTTAGCAATTTCCACATCATTATTATATGTAGCAATCATCAGTGGAGTTCGTCCTCTTTCATTTCTTTGATCTAAATCTGCTCCGGAACGAATTAGCTTTTTTACCGCATATACATCTTGTTGATGAACAGCATTCAATAATGTTTGTTTAGTATCTTTATCTTTTGTAAATTTAACTAAGGCAAATCCTAAAGACAATGCGACCATTGCAGCTTTATGTCTTTTTTTCATGTGTTTTCCTCATTCCCATTTGCTTTCGTTCACTAATATGCAATTCCTACTCTCGTTTGTAAAAATTGTTTTTTAAAACATTCTTCATAGGCAAATCTCGCAGTATCACCTACTGTAATTTTTTGTCCATTAAGAGGTAGCTGATTTTTTTCTATTCTATATTTTCCGGTTTCTTCCCCATCCGGTAAATATGTTGGACAAACAATTGTCCAGTCTAAATCTGATTTCTTTAGCATTTGAAAAATCTTTGCATGCTCTTCTGCAGCAAATGTCTTTTTCTGTTTAGATTCACTTGTTTGAAAACGAAACTTTCCAGATTCTATACGGCTATCTAAAATACCTGCCGTGCCTATAGTGACGATTCTTTTTATATCATGTTTCTTCATGGACAAAATAATATGTGGAATACTTTCAGATAATGTGGTTGTACCATTTGCATTTAAAGCACTAATCACGATATCTGCATCAATAATGGTCTGCTCAACATCTTCTATACTCAAAGCATTTCCTTGCAAAATGGTTAAATGGTTATGTTCTTCTAGTTTTGACGGAGTGCGAGGAGTGCGGACAAGAGCGGTAACTTTGTGTCCATCTTGTAGTGCCATTCGGACAATTTCTCCACCGACTCTTCCCGTTGCACCCAAAACAGCCAGTCTCATTTTATAATTTCCCCTTCCAGCTTTATTCTAATCATTATTTTATCATTTAGCATTTTCCTTACAAATAAAATGATTTTTGCACATAAAAAGCGATGAAATATATATGTAAATTTTTATACTCTTATGTCTAGAAATTGTTAAGTCCCTATACCTTTAAAATATCGTCCATTCATTTTAATTTCTAAGTACTTTTATACAAAATAGCTACTGAGGCAAGTCTTTTACTATGAAGTAATCTGCTATAAAAATAAGCCTCCCCTTATAGAAGAGACTCTTCTTTTGTAATGGTTGATGAACGATTACTACTATCATCGTCTTTTTTATCTGGAAACAGCACATGATGCAATTCATCATCACCAGACCCCTCTGCTAGCTTTACTCCTGAACGATAAGCTGCTCTGCATATAAGATGCCCTGCGACTGGCGCTGTTAAAAAAACAAAAAGAATACCTAGCAAAATTCGAATGCTAAAAAATCCATCATGCGCCCAAAAATACAGAAAGGCTCCTAGTAAGGATAGTAGGACAGCTAATGTCGAACTTTTTGTTGCTGCATGTGATCGAGTATAAATATCTGGTAAACGAATAATTCCGAACGCACTTACAACACTCATCAAACTTCCAACTAAAATCAGCAAAACACCTGTCCATTCAAGAATCGGATTTACGCTCAATAATTTTCCCCCTCTCCAAATACTTTGAAAAGGCAATGGTACCGATAAATGATAAAATCCCTAATATTAAAATAACTTCTAAAAAGGCTTTTGTTTTAAGTAGAATTGATACAATTGCAATCATCGATAATAATGTAACGCCAATCATATCTAGCGCCACAACGCGATCAGGCATAGAAGGGCCTCTAATAATTCTAAAAAGGGCAACTATAATCGTGATTGAAAATAACACTAAAGATAAGATCAAGATTTTCTCTGTCATTTTCGGGTCACCTCCATAATGACCTTTTCAAAGTTTTCTATCGAGCGGAGTACAGAACCTTTCGATTTTTCAATGTCCATAGCGTGAATATAAAATTTCCTTCCATTTGGTGAAACTTCCATTACGACAGAGCCAGGAGTCAATGTTAAAAGAAGAGCTAATGTTGTAATTTCACCCTCACCTTGCAAAGCAGTTTTATAAGTAAAAATACCAGGTGTAATATTAAGTTTTGGGCTACATATTTGGCGTAGCACAAGCAAGCTAGATAAGATTAATTCCCATACAAATATCGATACTAATTTTCCAACAGCAAAAATCCTCTTTAAATAAAACTGCATACCGAAAAATCGGTGCATTAAATATAAAATCAAAATTCCAATTAAAAATCCGGTAAAGAACGTTGTAAAATGTGCTTCATTTTCATCCTTTAAAAGCATCCAAAGTACTGCTATAAAAATATTTAATAGAAACTGTGTTGGCACACGTTCACCTCTTCTCTATTTTTCTAATACTGCCTGAATATAGATTTCCGGATTTACAATAGTTTTAGTAGCATCCTCCACAAAACTTGAAAAACCCTCTGCACCAAATCCTAATCCAAATGTGCAACATGCAAGTAACAAAATAGGTATTAATTGCCCCTTTGGAAGAGGTTTTTCGTCACCAATACTAACAGAAGTTTCGCCAAATATTGCTTGTAGAAACACACGCAATAATGAGTACAACACAACAACACTAGAAAAAAATGCAATGGCTAACACAACATAGGATTCTGCTTCTATTAATCCTTGTCCTATCAATATTTTCCCGACAAATCCACTGAATGGTGGAATACCAGCAAGCGATATCATAACGATAAAAAAGAGCCAACCGAATAACGGATAATGTCTAATTAGCCCACTCATCCGATCAAATCTTTTCTCACCTGTTAAGTTAATCATCGTACCAACAATAAGAAATAGCATAGCCTTCGCAATCATGTCATGCATTAAATAATAGATCGAACCTTGTAACGAAGAATCTGTTGCTACCCCAAGACCCATTAAAACGAATCCAACACCAATAACAACATTGTAAGCAACAACCTGTCTTAAATCTTTATACGCAATTGCTCCTAAACACCCTGCTATTATGGTAACTACAGACATTCCTTCGATTAATATATGTGTCACTTCTGGCTTATGATAGAAAACCAATGTAAACATTCGAATCAAAGCATAAATACCCACCTTCGTTAATAACGCTCCAAACAATGCTGCAACTGCAGTTGGTGGCACACTATATGAACCTGGCAACCAAAAGAATAATAATAAGCCAGCCTTTAAAGCAAAAACAACTAAAAATAGCAAACTAATGGTTGTAAGAAGTGCATCCTGTCCCTCCTCAGCAACGCGAACAGAAAGATGAGCCATATTGAGTGTTCCTAAGGTGCCATATAAAAAGGCTAGTGCTACAAGGAAAAACCATGAAGCGAGGACATTAATCAGGACATACTTTAAAGACTCTCTAAGTTGTTTCTTGTTACCACCTAGTGCGATTAATGCATAAGACGCTAATAACATTACTTCAAAACAAACAAACAGATTAAAGATGTCTCCTGTCATAAACGAACCATTTACCCCTGCAATCATAAAAAGAACAAATGGGTAAAAATACATCTTCTCATGTCTTTCCCCTATAGATGAATAGGCATATATTAAACAAATTAATGTAACAATACTAGCGATTAAAACAAGTAAAATGGCAAAGGAATCAGCAACAAATGAAATACCATAAGGCGGTAGCCAACCACCAAAATCCAAACGCATAATGCCACTTGCTTGAATATTCTCCAATAGAACAATACTGATGAAAATAAGGGACAGCATTGTTATCAAACTAAGAGCTCTTTGTACTCGGATATGATTTTTAAGAAATACTAGAACAATTCCTATCATAATAGGGACAACGAGAGGCATAACAACTAAATTATTCATACTTTTGCCCCCTTAAACTTTCAAAATCATCAGATTTACTTGTTTGATAAATTCTAAAGGCAAGAACTAACACAAATGCTGTCACAGCAAAGCTAATTACAATGGCTGTTAAAATTAATGCTTGTGGAAGAGCATCTGTATAGGGACTTTCTGCTTCTTTTAAAAGAGGTACATTACCTTTTTTAACGCCTGCAATCGTTAAAATAAGTAAATGAACTGCATGAGACAATATTGCAGTCCCTAAAATAACTCGAATCACATTTTTTGAAAGAATTAAATAAGTAGCAACTGAAACTAGTACACCGATTAATAAAATCATCATTGTCTCCATCACTACTCACCACCTTCACTAATATTCAAAATGATTGTTACTACAACACCAACTACCGTTAACGTAACGCCCGCTTCAAACAGCACTACACTTGCCAACTCTTTTTCACCTATAAGCGGAAAATGTACTGCTATCGCAGCTTGAGTTAGAAAATCTTGACCAAATAATACAGAAGCAAATCCAGTTCCAGTTGCCAATAATACACCGATAGCAGCAATGATCTTAAAATCAAAAGGCATCCCTTTATGAACTATTTCTATACCTGCTGCTAAATACATCAAAACGATAGCTGAAGCTAATACTAGTCCTCCGATAAATCCCCCTCCAGGAGAATAATGACCTGAAAAAAATAAATAGACGGCCATCGTTAAAATGATAAATACAACAACTTTTGTTACTGTTTTTAAAATGACATCGTTAGTCTTCAAAATCGGTCCCTCCTTTTTTCGCTTTAAACTTGATCAATGTATATACACCAAGTCCAGCTATAAAGAGGACAACCACTTCTAACATAGTATCAAACCCACGAAAATCACCTAATATGGTGTTCACAATATTTGCACCACCAGCTAGATTGTATGCATCTTCAAAGTATTTAGATATTCTCTCAAACTTATCAAAGTTTAGTACTGCCAATGAAATAACCACTACTAATGCTCCTACAGTAATTGAAATAATACTATTCGATATTTTCGTAGAGATTGATAATTTCTCTGTACTCCACTCCGGTAAGTAATAAAAACAAAGTAAGAACAATACGGTCGTAACAGACTCCACAACAAGTTGTGTTAAAGCTAAGTCAGGTGCCCTAAATAAGACAAAAAAGAAAGTAACGCCAAAACCTAATACACCATTTAAAATAACAGCGGTGATGCGTGATTTCACAAATAGTATGGAAATAGCAGCTAATAACATCACACCAATCAAAATCCATTCATACCACTCAATAGATGCGTTATTCTCTGTGCTAAATGAAAAGGCACCACTATAGAAAAAGAAAACCCCAACCGAAAAAATAAAGAAACTATAAATATAAAAAGCATAGTGCCTTAGCAATCCTGTCATATAGCTATTTGTCACTTTATTACTTAGACTTTCAGAACCAAAAATAACGTTGACATATAACGCATTCAAAGACCAATTTGGTGGATAAAAACGATATATCCCCATCCATTTTCCTAACAAACGATACAATATCGCTCCTATCAAAATGACTGCAATGGTCATTAGTATTTCTGTATTAATACCATGCCAAGCATGAATTTCAGGTGTTAGTTTTTGAGCTGGTGCTAAATTAGGATAAATACTTACCATCGCTGGCTTTAAAATATACTTTCCTAATGTATTTGGAAAAAAGAATAGACTAATTACCATTATGCAAAGAATAAATGGAGCGACAAGTAAAGGAAAAGGAGCCTCATGAACAGGCCTCTCTACTTTCTGAATTAACGGTCTTCCTAAAAAAGCTTTAAAAATGATTATCATACAGTAGATAAACGTAAACACACTAGCTATCCAAGCAATAACAGGAAATAGAATTCCGACACTACTTATAGAAAATAGATTCAGATCTTTTATATGGAGTACAGCAGCGAAAAACAGCTCCTTACTTAAAAAACCATTAAATGGTGGCATTCCTGCCATGGAAAGACTGCCAATAACAGCTACAGTAAATGTTAGTGGCATAATGGACATTAATCCGCCTAATCGTCGAATATCCCTTGTACCAACTTCATGGTCCACAATCCCTACCATCATAAATAACGCACCTTTAAATGTAGAATGGTTGATCAAATGGAATAAAGCTGCGAAAGTTGCCTGCGTATAAATAACCGTATCCGCTTCAAAATCGAGTGCATATGCAACAGAACCCATACCGACCAAACTCATAATAAGCCCTAACTGACTAACTGTTGAAAATGCTAATAAAGCTTTTAAGTCAGTCTGTTTCACAGCATTAAATGATCCCCAGAATAGAGTTATTAGTCCTACCGTCGTTACAATCCAAAACCATAGCATTTCTCCACCGAAAATTGGGGACAAACGTGCAACAAGATAAATCCCTGCCTTTACCATAGTCGCTGAATGTAAATATGCACTAACTGGTGTTGGTGCTTCCATCGCATCAGGTAGCCATATATGAAACGGAAATTGTGCTGATTTTGTAAATGCACCTAAAAGAATAAGTATCATCGCTGGAATAAATAATTCATGTTCAGAAATATGCTCTATTTGATGGATGATTTCATGCACACTATAAGAATCTGTCATCATATGCAGCATAATAAATCCAACTAACATCGACACTCCACCTGTAACAGTGATTAACATTGATTTTTGAGCACCCGCACGAGATGCTTTTCTATGATGCCAGAATGAGATTAATAGAAAAGAGGACACACTTGTTAATTCCCAAAATGCATACAATACCATGAGATTATCTGAAAATACGACGCCTAGCATAGCGCCCATAAAAAGAAGTAAATAGCAGTAAAAATGTTGTAGGGATTCTTTTGAAGATAAATAGAAAATGGAGTATAGAACAACCAAACTCCCTATTCCAGAGATTAAAAGACCAAAAATCATACTAAGACCATCTAGGTACGTCGTAAAATTGATGTCTAAAGATGGAATCCACTGATAAGTATGCGTATAAGGGTTGCCACTTGCTATGATTGGAATTAGTCTAGCAAGTATGATGAAGACGATGATTGGAACTGTCAAAGCGAGCCAACCAATATGTATTTTTGTGAATTTCTTATTTATTATCGAAATAATAAACGCCATCAAAAACGGCAATATAATTGCTACATGTATTGTCAATAAACCTTCCTCCTATCTTCAAAATAGATGTGGGAATATAATACAAATAAGTATATGCTTGACGAAATTTAGTGGTCCCATCATAATAAGTAGCTAAATAACGCAAAAAATAAAAGACGTGGAGCATGGAGTACCTTTAATAAGGGGGTTGCATAAAACTACGCATACTTAAATTATACATTATTTTCTCTAAATTCATATTTTTAAGCCCTATAAAACTCATATTTTCTTATTTTTATTTATTAATAGTCATAAAATTGTTAAAAAGAAGGTGGAAAGAAACGTGAAACATTTGCATGGACGTATGGATGAAAGTATTTTAGTATGTGTCTATTATGGACCAAATGGTGAAAGGTTGATAAAAAGGGGACATAAAATTGCTCAGATGCTAGACTGTCCTTTTTATATTTTAACTGTTGACTCACTTCCTTATGATGATTTAGATGCCGAAAAACTCGCATACATCGAACAATGGAAAGAACTTTGTGAAGAATACAAAGTAGAAGAATTTATCATTCGTGATAATGAAAAAAGGCCTATTCAATCGGTCATAGCTGAGGTTGCGAATAACCTTAATATTACACAAGTTATTATTGGTCAAACAGCCCAAAGTCGATGGGAGGAAATTACAAAGGGGTCTTTTATGAACTTACTCTTAAGGGAAATCCCATTTGTTGATATGCACGTTGTATCTGTTGAACGTTTTATCCATAATGAAGAAGACACAGTTTATGAAAAGGGTGTAAGAGGTTATCTTGTACGTGAAGAAAAACAATACAAAGTAGTATTTACATGTCCAAAAGAAATCTGTCATACGGGTATATTCTTCAAAGAGATTGGTACCGACTTTGACAATGGTATTTTCAAATTTATGCATGAAGGAAAAATGCATGAAATACAAATAATTGAGAGCTTTGCGATAGACAAAAATGTGATTCCTAAATGTACAGCAAAATAACTAAAAAAACTGTTCATGAGTATCATAATTCCCATGAACAGTTTTCACTATCTATTTCCCCTTTTTCCGCTCTTCTTTTTTCTCTTGTTCTATATTTGGATTTTTTTCATAAACCGTATTGATTCTTTCAAGCATTGGAGGATGTGTATAGCGGAACCATTTCACAAGTAATGGTGGATTAACCTCACTCAATCCTGCTTTTGTTAATTTTTGGAATGATGAGACAGCCGCTGCATGATCTTCTGTTAGTTTAATGGCATATTCATCAGCTCGTGATTCCTGATATCTAGAAACATAATTCGACAGAGGGCTCGATGCAAACATTAAAAACGAAGTAACGAGTAAAAATAGTGGTATTGAACTTACATCACCTATCTTCTTTATCTTTAACGCTTGACCATATCGCAGAATAATCCAGTCCATAATTTTAGAAGTGAGCCAAAGACCGACAAATGTTAATAATATATAGCCAGCTATCCCAAAGTAGATATGCTTTTCAACATAGTGCCCCATTTCATGCGCCATGATAAATAAGATTTCTTTATCTGTCAACCGATTCAATGTTGTATCCCATAGTACAATTCGTGAATTACTTCCAACACCAGTAACATATGCATTTAAAGCATTTGTTTTTTCAGCCATATTGACTTCATATACATGGTCTGATGGAATATTCGCCTGATCAGCTAACGCCAGAATTTTAGCTTCTAATTCTTTATTTTGTAAAGGATAAAAGTCATTATAAAGCGGATCAATAATGACAGGCTGTACAAACATTAAAAAAATAGAGAATGGTATGGATAGCAGCCATGTATACAGCCACCATCTTTTCGTACTCTTTCGTATAAGCCAATAAATAACCGACATCATGATAACAGACATCATATAATTGACTCCAAAATCGATTAAACCATCTTTTACCCAAGAAGAGACAGTTTGTGTGCTAATTCCATATTCTTTACTCAATTGATACCGATAATAATCCATTGGCCACATTACAATATACAGTAGCAAAGATAACCAAAATACATAAATTATTGTCTGGAAAAGTGTTGATTTTGCTTTTGAAGTTGCCTTTTTTTCAAACAAGCGGGACAATCCTAAAAGTAAAATAAATAAATAAATCAACCATTCAAGTGGTGTTACAACGAAGAAAAGAAAGTTCCTTATTTTTGAATAGTCTTCACTTAACAATAGCTCATGACTGGACATAAAAACCGCTGGATCGGCAACCGTTCCTTTTAAAGAATTTGGAATCTCACCATTTCCACTATGAAATATATAAAAGTACATTCCTACGGCATAAACTCCAGATAATATGAGCATTATTATGCCAATTTTTTTTGCCATTTCATCTCCACCCTTATTAGTCTATCCTATAGAATAGTGTAATCTTAAGAAAAAAATATAGAACTAACTTATAACAATGTTTAATATCGGAATTTTACTCTTAATACAGCGCTAATCGTAATAAGCCCCGTTTCAATCGGAGTTGTTACGTTTTGATTGGCCATAGCTGTTTTGAATAAAACTGGCTCTGCCATACTTTCTTCTACGATTTCTACAGGTTGTGGAGGCATATGTAAGTGCATAGTTTCTGCTATTGTATTTGCTTTCATCTGTGCATTATCATAGGCTATTATTAAAGCTCGTTGATAATAAAAGTCCGGATTTTCTAGTTTAAATTGTAACCCAGAC
This sequence comes from uncultured Rummeliibacillus sp., assembly GCF_934216135.1. Lineage (NCBI taxonomy): Bacteria > Bacillati > Bacillota > Bacilli > Caryophanales > Caryophanaceae > Rummeliibacillus > uncultured Rummeliibacillus sp. The sequence continues at coordinate 32,130 of NZ_CAKQBI010000025.1, forward strand.
ATACTATTGGCCCCATTTTTTACCGCCGTATCAATCAGCATACCTACTTGACTTATATTTCGAACTTTTACGCTAATCGCATTTGTTACTTCATATCCCCTAAAAAGTTGTTTCCCTTCGATGTAATCATACTTGGGTGAAATCATATACGAAGCTGTTTGAATATCCTCTCGCGCTACTCCTAATGCCAATATAGATTCAATCACGCGGCTCGTTATTTCAGCATTATCTTCTGTTGCCTTACTTACCTCTTTTCCTTTTGTTACTATCTCTACTTGTAGTTGAACAAAATCAGGTGTTGCAGATACATTTCCATGCCCCGTTACTGAAATAATACGTGATACTCCGGGTGATTTTTGATGCATGTTATGATAATACACAGCATTCCGCCTTCCATATTGTTCATAATGCTTATCCTATGCTATTTCTTTTGAAAACTTGTCACGTGGAACCTATCGAGTAAATTGACTTTCCTGCTAGCAGACTTTACACAGTGAATCGACAAGACGCAACGTTCGTACTTTACTCGATTAGCGTATTGCAAAATTGATAAAAAATGTATCCCTTTTATTGGAACCTACAAAATTTGATGAAAACAGGATTTCACCGTATTTTTTATCTAACTATGTTGTTATTTTATGATCTGTTGGAAGCCAAAATGCGACAATTGCTAATAAAGGTAACACAGATATGAATATCATTGTATTAAAAATCCCCATCGAATCCATCATCATACCAATTACTACTGAACCAATTGCTCCCATGCCAAACGCAAGTCCCACCGTTAGGCCCGCCATTGTCCCTACTTTACTGGGCACAAGTTCTTGCGCATAAATAACTGTTACAGAAAAACTCAACATGATGAAAAATCCAATAACCACTAAAAATACAACAACTATCCACAAAGGAAGGTATGGTAAAAGCAACGCTAATGGCATAGGAACCAAAAATGATAGCAATATTACATTTTTTCTACCTATACGATCTGCCATTGGACCTCCAAAAAATGTTCCAACAGCACCAATTCCGAGAAATATAAAAATAAGCATTTGACCATTTTGAATCGTTAACTGATATTTATCCATTAAATAGAAAATATAAAAGTTAGTCATGTTCGTTACATAAAACGAGCGAACAAAAATAACAGCCATTAATAAGCCTAGTGCTATTCCGACTTGCCTTTTTGTTAAATTGGGCAAGTTTGAAATCAATGTCTTTTTCTTATTCGTCAAACGCTCCTCTTCTAATTGGTTTTTATACCAACTAGATATTCGAGATAGCAGAACAATCCCGATAGCTGCTACAATCAAAAACCACGCCGCCCCTATTTGACCAAATGGTACAAGCACAAAAGCACTGATTAATGGTGCTAATGCCTGTCCTGAATTTCCGCCAACTTGGTAGATAGATTGAGACAATCCACGCTTTGAACCAGCAGCCATAAAACTTACTTTTGAACCTTCCGGATGAAAAATAGCGGAGCCCAGCCCTAAAAAGATAACCGATAAAAGAATAATCCAGTAATTCGGTGCAATAGCTATTCCTGCTAGTCCGATGAATGTACAACTCATTCCCAATGGTAAAGCATATGGCTTAGGATTACGGTCACTAAAAAACCCTACTACCGGCTGCAAAACAGAAGATACCATATTCAATACAAATGTTATAAGACCGAGTTGCGTAAACGTTAAACCAATCTCCTTTTCCAATACCGGGAACATCGCTGGTATAACAGCTTGCAATGTATCATTAAATAAATGGCAAATACCAATTGCAACCATCACAGGATAAATAGGCGTTGTGAGATTTTTCGTTCTTACTAATGTCGTTGCCATAATAAGCTTTACACTTCCTTTATATCTTGGTGAAATATATTCATTTATTATAACAATTTTTCCAAAATTCAAATATCTTTTTAAAAGAATATTCCTTTCTTTCATGTTCATACTAAGTGCGATAAAAAGAGAGGTGAAAATAATGGGTGACTTTTTAGAAATAAATTTTTGGGAAATGATGCTACGAACAACACTTTCTTTTATAGTATTGCTCATTCTTGCCCGTCTACTCGGAAAAAAACAATTAAGTCAGCTAACCTATTTCCACTATATTACCGGTATTACAATTGGGTCCACTGCTGCTCAAATTGCTTCCGTAAAAGAAACGCCATTTCTTGATGGAATCATTTCTCTCATTTGGTGGTCAGCTTTAACATATTTCGCCAGTGTGATTACCCTAAAATGGTCTTTCATGAGGAATATCGTAGACGGAAGCCCAACGGTTATCATTAAAAATGGTGAACTTTCAGTACAAGCTTTAAAAACTTCTAAACTCCACATGGATGATTTAGTCATGATGCTTCGGGAACAATCTGTCTATTCCATTCAGGATATACATTATGCGATATTAGAGACAAATGGACAATTAAGTATATTAAAGAAACCAGCAGAACAATCAGCTACCAAACAAGACGTAAAAGCAGACGTATCCATTCCACCTCACATTCCAATAGAACTAATAGGAGATGGGAAAATTATATGGAAATCAATGGAGGAAATGAATTTAACTGAAGAGGCATTAATGAAGAAACTCAAGAAGAAGAATATTCAAAAGGTTGAAGATGTCTTTTATGCACAGCTACAACCAGATGGATCCCTATATATTTGTACAAGAGATGAAAATAAAGCCTCTAACAACGATAAAACAAAACAAAATTAATCTTTTGCATCTTCTCAAAGTTATTCTCTCATGAACATTAAACACCATTCGCCAAAAAGCACTAAAATTCCCCAGGAAATATATTATTAATACAAAACTAAAGAGTAGCTCCTAATTAGGAGCTACTCTTTCATTGATTTATTCGTAAATTTCTTTTAATGCTTTTTTCAGGGGTTCACGGACATTAACTTTTGAACGGATAGCCTTTGCTTTTTGCTCTGCCGCTTCCACCGTTTTTGCTTGTCCTAATTCTAATAATGTTGCCGTAGCTATCGTACCTGCTCTGCCGCTTCCACTCCCACAATGGAAAAAGACCTTCTTCCCATCATGATATGCTTTCATCACTTCATTAACTGCATTTTGAATTGATGGAACTATATCTACCTCTTTATCAGCAATTGGAGCGTGGACTCTTGTATATCCCACTTTTTCTGGCTCTGCAACTCGTAGATCTATTACAATATCAATCTGTTCATTGGCAATTGCTTCTTCTACGTCAGCAGCTCCTCCAAAGAAAATCTGGTTATTAACTAATTCCTGATAGTTTTTCACCGATTTCATTCTCCTTCGTGAAGTAATTCTTTAATTTCTTCATAATGAGGCATTGCTGTTATCGCACCTGCTTTTGTTGCAGCACATGCACCCAATTGGTTAGCAAAACGTACATAGTTAAAAGCTTCGTCCATTGTTTTTGGCATGCCATATAAGTGAACTTGGCGAAGTATACCTGCCATAAAAGCATCCCCCGCACCAGTTGTATCAACACATTCTATTTTAATAGAAGGTACATGTTTCATCTCATCATTAAAGATTACATATGCACCTTTATCACCAACTGTCACCATGATTAATGGAATATCAAATCTCTTTAAAGCATGAATGCCCTCTTCTAATGTATTGGATTGTGTTAAAAAGAATAATTCTTCATCTGCTAATTTTAATAAATCAGCATCTTTTAAGAAAGTAGCAATTGTATCATGACAAATTTGTGGGCTTTCCCATCGTAAGGGGCGAATATTAGCATCCATCGCAACTAATACTTGATGTTTTTTGGCAAGAGCAACCGCTTTTTTGGTAGTTTCTAAAGCAGTTGGATGGAACATTGTATTAGAGCAAAAATTAAAAATAGAAGCACGTTGGAAAGCTTCTTCTTGCAAATGCCCACTTTCTACTTGAAGATCCGGTGTATCATCAATATAATTTGTAAAAATACGCTCATGTCTCTCAGTTAAATGAACATGAACTCCACTAACACGTTTTTCTGGAATAATTTTGGCATAATCCATAATAACGCCTTCATTGTCTAGTTCATGACGGACAAATTCAGATGTTTCGTCATCTCCGGTTAAAGTAATCAGTGCAGCAGGTGCACCTATTCGACTAATACCTGCAGCAACATTCACTGTTGCCCCACCTAAAAACTTGGTAAACGTTGTATTCGTAGTATCATTAGCTATAAAATCAACAAATGCATCCCCGTAGACGAGAACGAATTCTTTTTTGGACTCTAACATTTACAAACTCCTTCACACATATCTTCCTTCTATCGTACCATGAAGTCTGACAACGCAAAAGTAACTTATGAAATAATTTAGGTATTACATCATAAGAAATGAAAAAAGATACTTTTTTCACATTCTACAAATCAAAAAAATCCTATTTCCAGCAGAACTTTATGCCCTCTGCTATACTTATCCTGAAGGAGATTGATAAATATGGATATTAATGTAAGAGAAGCTAAGTTAGCTGACGCACCATTTGTTGCACCTTTAATCGTAGAAGCTATTGATGAAATTGCGAATCGTCTTACAGGTGAAGATGAACCAAAAGCTATTCTCAATTCACTAGAAGAGCTATTTACACGTACAGATAACAGACACTCTTATAAAAACACATATATTGCTGAAATAAATGGTGGAGTTGCTGGAATTATGGTGGTTTATGGCGGTGATGAAGCACCCCTTTTAGATAAAAACTTAGAAACATGGTTAGCTGCTAAAGGTGCTCGAGTTCAAACTATTGAAGTTGAAGCCCGTGAAGATGAATTCTACATTGATACAATTTGCACCGCAAAGCAATACCGTGGACATGGAGTTGGCACTACACTATTACAATACGCTGATCATATTGCTAAAGAAAAAGGTTACCAAAAAGTATCCTTGAGTGTTGAAAAGCAAAAAGTACGTGCTCGACATTTATATGAGAAAATGGGATTTGTATTCTCAGAACCCTGGATGATTATTGGAGAAGAATTTGATCATATGGTAAAAGGTATTTAGTTATTTAGTTCAATAAAGACGGAGACGAATAGCCTCTCCATTTTTCCACTCAAAAAAGATGACTTCACGAATATATTGAAGTCATCTTTATTACATTTTTATAGTGATCTTTTTTATAATTCTAGCAATTTGTAAAGATATTTAACATATATCCACAAATACTTATTTAATAAGATGGATTAATCTTTAAAAACTGTCCGTTTTTCACTTTTACATACTCTGTTCCATTAATTTCTCCATTATACTCAAGAGCTTCCATATCTAAAATTGAAGAATTATTGATGACTTCATAATAGCTACCAAATGAGATTTTGTGCGTACCAGCTTTTAGATCTGCGCCTATTTTATACATACCTGGCTTTTTAACAGATGTAGCAAGTGTATGCTTTACTTTTGAAGAAGGGATAAAGTACGCTCCTGTACCGTAATCAGATAGCTTAAAGTATTGTCCAACTGATAAACGGACATACGCTTGATTGTACACAAAATCATTTGTCAAAATCGCATCGAAATTGGATGGTTGTTTTGAAATTTCATAGTATACATCTTTACCAAAAATCATGTACTCTCCAGCAGAGATATCTTTCCCTACTTTATATGAACCTGCGTATTTTGCATATGGAATAAGTGTTTTTGTAGATTTCACAGTTGAATATTTACTATAATAAGTTTTCTTTCCTGATTTTTTTAAAGCACGAACTTTATAGTAATATCTAAAAGAAGATTTTAACTTACTATTTGTATAGGATGTACTTTTCGTTGAAATGATGCGTTTATACTTACCGCTTTTTGAAGTTGCACGGTAAATGCGATATGAAGTTGCACCTTTTACCTTCTTATAAGAAATTTTGATCTTTGTTGTACCTGTTGCCTTTACCGTAATGACAGGTTTAGATAGTGACGTAGCTGCTGATGCATCAAGTTCGTTTCCAAAAACAAATGCAATAGAAAAAACTAGAGTTAATAACGATATGATATTTTTTCTCATTTTTTACCTACCTTTAATATTATTATGCTTAATTTTAATATAAAAGATAGAATAATACTATCGTTATTCATATCGAATACCTTGTGAAAGTTCTTTTAATTGCATCTCATTTAATATCCGTATAACTTTACGATCCTTTTTAATAATTTTACGTTCACATAAATCTCGAATAACACGATTTAGATGACGATGTGTTGTTCCGAGTAAATCTGCAATTTCACTTATATTTGTTGTTTTTAATTCTAAACCAAACTCATTATTAGGTGCAGTTATAGACAATAAATAGCTCGCAAAACGGTTTTCTACTGAGGCTAATAAATTAACCCGAGAAGCTGTAGTACTCGTTTGTAATTTATAACTTAAATGTTTTAAAAGATCCTGTAAAAATAGTGGGTTATTCATTTCAAAGTTATATATATAATCGAATGGTAACGAGATGCAAAAACAATCTGTGACAGCTGTAATTTGCGATTGGACCGGCACATGCCGAACCAATTCCAAATCTCCTATTATAGCTAGAGGTCTACTAAAACGTAATAATAGGGACTTTCCAGTTTCTACACTTGATGTTGCTTTTATCTTCCCCTCAACTAAGTAAAGTAAAGATTGCAACTCAACTCCCTCGTGCAATATGATTTCCCCTTCTTTGTAGCTTAGAAGTGAAAATGGTCGTGCATCAACATCTCCAAAAATCTGCTGAAACTTATATTCAATTAATTTTCTATGAAGTAGTGACGTGTCTTCGATAATTTTCATCTATAATCTTCCTTTCGGACATATGTCCTTTTTCATTATAAATGTCCTTGTTATGATGATAAAAGCAAAGGACAATTATGTTTTAGCGAACAAATGAATTTTTTGTGATATAATTCTTCTTTGAGATTTTTTACAACTGGAGTGTCAACTTATGAACAAAAATTTCATATACCCATTGCTTATCGTGATTGGATCAAGCTCATATGGGATTTTATCAACAATTATAAAAGTTGCGATGGGTCGAGGCTTTGAAACGAACGAAGCCGTTACAAGTCAATATGTGATTGGTTTTTTACTAGCATTCTTGCTATTTATTATTACACAACGCACTTTACCAAAGCTTACTGGTAAAGGCTTTTTAATAATTATGATTTCCGGTTTACTTACTGGAAATACAGGAATTGTATATGGACAGGCTGTTCACTATTTGCCTGCTTCACTAGCAGTTGTTATGCTATTTCAATTTACATGGATTGGCCTCTTTTTAGATTGCATCATCCATCGTAGACGTCCTACACGTATTGAGTTATTATCTCTTGTCTTCTTAGTAGCTGGAACAATTCTTGCAGCAGGTATCTTAGATGCAGATTTAAGTGGACTCGATATACGTGGGTGGTTATTTGGTTTTGCATCAGCTCTTAGTTTTGCTTGCTTCATGCAATTCAATTCCAAACCAGTTGAGGGAGTATCGAAGATTGGTCGTATGACGATTATGGCATTCTTCGCCATGCTAATAGTATGCATTTTCCAAACACCAGAAATAATAATTAATGGGAAACTATTTGCCTCTGAGCTATTATACTTCGGTCTCGCCCTAGGCTTCTTTGGTATTATATTACCAATCCTACTCTTCACCATTTCTGTTCCTAAAGTCGGTGGAGGAGTAGCGTCTATTTTAAGTGCAACTGAACTACCAGTAGCCATTATTGCCTCTGTCATAGTTCTTCACGAAAAACTAACAATGCTTCAAGTAGGTGGTATTATATTGGTGTTATTTGGTATGGTATTACCGACAATTTTACAAAAAAATTCAACTAAATAGCAGAATTTCACACTTATTTCGCAAACTCCCTTTATCCTTTTGTTACAATGATTATTGTCATAAGAAGGGAGTTTTTTTAATATGAAAAAAATGATTATGTTATTTATAGCATTGACTACTTCAATAGCTCTTGTAGCTTGTAATAATAATGATCACAATAACCATGCAACAAATGATAGTAAAAAAGAAGAAGCACCTTTAAAAGCCACATTAACGGTTCCAGATACGGCTAAAGTTGGAGACAAAGTTGTACTGAAAGTAACTGTGACTAAAGAAAGTAAAGCATTTACAGATGCAAAAGATGTGGCATTTGAAATTGAAAATAGCAAAACTAATTTCGACAAAATGATAGCAGCTAAACTTATGGATAATTCATATGTTGCCACTTATAAAGTACAAGATGCTGGAAAGTATAATATTACTGCTCACGTCTCTGCAAAGGACGGCAACCATGTAATGCCAAACACTGAAATAGAAGTAGACAATGCCCCTACAAAATCAGAACATGCGACTCAAAATACTTCTGTTAAATCTACTACAGAGGAACATGAACACCATCATGATGTAGCGATTACTTACAACCACAAGCATTCGGTAAAAAAAGATTCGGAAGTAAAGCTTAATGTATCTTTAAAACATGATGATAAAGTATTATCAGGTGCAAGCGTACACTACCAAATCCTTCCTCAATTTGACGATGGTAAACCAACTTGGATTACTTTAAATGAAACATCCAAAGGTACATATGAAGCAAAATATACCTTCAGCCAAGCTGGAAAATATCAATTAAAATTGCATGTTGAAAATGATGATGGCCTTCATAGTCATGAAGTGAAAAACTTTCTCGTAAAGTAAAATTTTTTACTAAATCAATCAAATAAAGCCTGTATGGAGAAATTTATCCATACAGGCCTTTCTATACTTTTTAAACTATGCATCATGTTTTAATTTTTTTGGCCAAAAACTAAACTTGCCCAGAATAACGATTAAAGCCGGAATGACGATTGGACGCACAAGGAATGTATCGACAAGCACCCCAACTGCTACTGCAAAACCGAATGCCCGAAGCTCCATAACCGGTTGTGTGATTAACACGGCAAATGTCGCTGCTAAGATCAAACCTGCAGAAGAAATAACGCCCCCTGTTTTACCTACTCCCTCACGTACAGCATCTTTAATCGGTAAATGTACTTTCTCTTCACGAATTCGCGAGATTAACATAATAGAATAATCCACACCAAGCGCTACTAAAAATACAAATGTGTAAAGTGGAATACGATAACTGATTCCGGAATGGCCAAGTAAGTCTTGGAAGAAGAATACAGTAAATCCAAGTGCCGCTCCATATGATAATAGAATAGTTGCCATCATATATACTGGCGCTAAAAGCGAACGAGTTTGTATGCCAAGCATTACCATGATTAATACTGTCATTAAAATAATGATGCGTATTTCATCACCATGACTTGCTGCACGAATATCTGCATTTTGAGCCGTTTCACCAGCTATTAGCATATTTGCGTCATTAATATGACTATCATGTAAAATCTGATTTGAATCTTTTCTTAACTTTTCAAGATCATCAAAGGCTTTTTCTGTATAAGGGTTATTGTTTAAAACAAGATTAATCTTTGCTACATTTTGATGATTATCAGCATATGGATTTCCTTGAATTTCAGCCTTATTCACGCTCTTTTGATCATTCAATTTATCTACTAATGACGTTAATTGTTTATTAGTTAAATCATCTTTTGCTTTTATAATGACTGTACTTGGAGCAATTTCCCCTGCAGAAAATGCATCATTTAATACGTTATACCCTTGAATAGAGGACATTTCTTTTGGGAAAGAGTCCAATAAGTTAAATGAATAATTTACATGTCTAATCATAGAGGCAAAAATCACTAAGATAACAATAATCGGCATCATCGCAAGCCATGGTTTTTCAGTAACAAAGTGACCAAGCTTGTGCCAAAAGTTTTCTTTACCTGCACGTTTTATAGCGCGCTTACGTGGATTAGATGGCCAGAATGATTTCTCACCTGCAATCGCAAACAAAGCTGGCATTAAAGTTAAACCCGCAACAAGCATTAAAGCAACTGCTACTGCAAATACTGGTGCAAAACCACGGTATGATTCGTATACAGCAAAGAATAATGTTAGCATACTTAGAAATACTGTACCGCCACTAAATACGATTGGCTCTTTTACAAAGTTCAATGCGTTTTTCATTGCTTCATTGACATGTAAGCCTTTTTCAAGCTCTTCACGGAAACGTGAAAATAATAATAATGAGTAATCAGTGATAACTGCAAATAATAGAATCATCATAATAGATAACGATTGACTATCAATTGCAAACCAATCTGCTTTCCCCATCAATCCTAATAAGCGATCTACAACAGAATAGGCTATACCCGCACCGATTAAAGGAATAAATGAAAGCAACGGTGAACGGTAAATAACAATTAAAATAACAAATATTAAAGCAACTGTACCTAATATTAATACCACATCTGCCTTAGAGAACATCTCATACGTATCTGCTACGATACCAGCAGGACCCGTAAAATAGGTTTTTAAATTAGATGGTTGTTCTTTAGCAACTTGTTTTTTTAAGTCATCCATTGTTGCTTTTACAACCTTGTTTTCCATACCTTTAGGGAATAATACTGGTAAAAAGAATGTGGTATTATCCTTTGAGAAGAAGGAAGCACGTGCTTGTTCCGGCATTTTTGAAAGAGGCACAACGGTAAAATCTTTATTTGCATTTGTCATAACCTTTTCAATATTCATCATTGCCTTATTTACATCTTGTTCCTTCAATCCATCCTTGTCATGAACAACGACAAACAAGGGAACACCCTCAGATGAAGGAAAATATTCTTTTAAAGCTTTTTCAGCTTGGATTGATGCATCTGTTTCAGGAAGACCTGAGTTTTTATTTGGTGATGTTACTTCTTTTGCATGAGGTGCCATCCCGGACAACGCTGCAGCAGCGATAATCCAAATCAATAGAATAGCAAACCATCTTTTTTTCTCTTTAAAAATTTTCATCATTATCCTACTTTCTATTAGAATCAATCATAAATGTTGTAAGGATAAATAGCCCAAAGCTTATTAACAAAACAGTACCGCCTACTATATAAAAAACTAACGCAAATGTATCATTAATACCAAATGGCTTTAATGTGTTAAACCACATGCCCATAGTCAAGCCAATTGAACCAATTATTGCTGTCCAACCATGTACAACGACTAATTTAGCTGATTTAATCTTAAAGAGACTGTAGAAAATCCCCCATGCAAATACAGAAAGCCAACCAACTACTAAAATATGTGCATGAATTGGACGAAATTGATAGCTCCCTGATCCAGCCATATGTGACCCTAAATATGCGCCGACTAAGCCAAAAATGGCAGCCAAACGGATTAATCGTATACCCCATTTTCTTTCCAGCATGTTCTACCTCCATAGATTTCAGAATTTCTTTCTATGGTGTAAATATAAACTGTCTATATGAACTCTATATGAACTTCACATTACAATTTTGGAAGGATTATGGTGAAAACTGTTCCTATCCCTAATTGAGTTTCCACCTGGATGTTGCCTCCATGAATTTTAACAATTTGCTCAACAATTGCTAAGCCAAGACCTGTCCCATCCTTTGTACGAGAATCATCTGCACGGAAAAAACGTTGAAATGATTGTTCTTTTGTTGTATCGCTCATGCCAATACCTGTATCTTGAATTTGAACAGTAACTTCTTGATCGGTTGATGTTAATACTACTTGAATATCTCCATTTTCCTTGTTATATTTAATCGCATTGGTCAATAAATTTTCCCAGACATTTTCTAATAAGCCTGCATCAGCATTAATCAGTGTAGGTTCAAGTGTCATAGATAGATTAATGCCTTCTTCTTCCAACCACCATCGATATTTTTGAATCGTCCTTTTCATCTGCTCATCAAGTGCATATATTTTTCTCTCCATTTTACGTGAAGATTGGTCAAGAGAAGTTAATAATAATAACTGTTTCGTTAATGTCGATAATCGATGTGTTTCAGATTGAATGATAGAAACATAATCCCTGCGTTCCTCATCAGTAATATTTTCTGATACCAATAATCCTGCATATCCTTGAATATTTAATAACGGCGACTGAAAGTCATGAGAAACATTACTAATAAATTCCTTTCGTATTTGATCATTTTCTTGTAATTGCCCCATCATTGTATTAAAACTTGTTGCGAGCTGACCAATTTCATCTTTACTCTCAATTTTTAAGGGCGTATCAAATCGTTCATTAGCAATGCGCTTTGTTGCTTCCGTCAACTCTGTAATTGGTTTGATCAAAAGCTTTGCAAATAACAACATGGCTGCTAGACTAATTAACCCCATAAATATTGTCCATCCACCCATAATTGTATGTACTTCATTGAAAAGTAACTTTATATCTGGTCTTAAAAACATTGCATAGCGTTTATGATGATATTGAAATGAAACCCCTACTGTATTGGACAAATGATTAGCAAAGAATCCTGTTACAAATGTTTCTTTCGGGAAATCTCGCATACCATGATAAATCTCCCCATTCAACACTTGTTGAACAGTAGAGTCCGTTAAATCCTTTACTCGATAATCTCCTCCATAAAATTTTGAATCACCATTTTCATTAACTAGATAAATTTGATATCCTACATCCCCAAGTGTTTGTAGATAATGGTCTAAATTAAGGTCCTGCACCTCATTAATATGTTGGATAACAGATTGTGCAATTGTTACATTTTTAGCATCATTCTTTGACTTCGTAACTTGATGATAATACGTGTTCGTAAGTAAAAATCCTGCTAATGAGCTGAAAATCATAATGAGAATAGTTGCAAGTAAAAACTTACTATACAAAGACTTCATTGGCCCTGCACCTCTAACTTATAACCGACTCCACGAACTGTTACAATTTCTACACCTGTAGCAAACTTAGCCAACCTTTCACGAATTCGCTTGATATGTGTATTTAATGTTTGTTCATCCCCATCGTAATCATAGCCCCATATCTTCTCCATAATATCTGCTCTTTCAAACACCTGATTCGGACGAGTAGCAAGCAATGCTAAAACTTCAAATTCTTTGAGCGGCATCAATAATATACTTTGTCCTACAGATACTTCATAACTTTTTCTATTTATCGTCATCGAACCAACTCGAAGAATTGTCTCGCTTGGTTTATCGTAGCGTCGTAAAATGGCTGCAATACGGAATAATAACTCTTTAGGCTCAAATGGTTTTACCATATAATCATCTGAACCAGACAAAAAGCCCTTTTCTTTATCTTCCAGTTCTCCTTTTGCAGTTAATAGCAAAACGGGAATATCTAATTGATCTCTTATACGTTTTGTTAACTCATAACCATTCATTCCTGGCATCATTACATCTACTACTGCTAAATCAGGAATCTCCATTTCTAATACTCCGAGTGCTTGAACTGCATTTTCTGCTTTTAGTACCTGATAGCCTGCTTGTGTCAAATGGATACGTACTAAATCTAAAATATTCTTATCATCATCCACAATTAAAATTTTTGACACTCTCATTGCCTCATTTCTAGTTTTTTCTCCATTATAACGAAAGAACGAGATGGACTATAGCCACTCGCTCAGTTTTATAAAAAATACGCTATGAAAAAAATAATAAGAATTGGTCCAAATAGTATAATATAGCCCGTTGGCCTTGCAAAGTTAATCGTCCAACCAATTCCAAATCTTTTTTCTACAAATAAAGATGGGTCCTCTTTATTGAAATAAACTAATCCACCCTTCCAATAACGATCATCATCTAAATCTGTCAAACCATTAGACATATTGGAGGGGGCAATTTCTTTATTTAACTTACTAAATTTAATCGAGAAAATAGTACTCCCCATAAAAGTCAGCACGATAAAGCCTATAAATATAGCCAACATAAAATTCTTTCCAATGGCGGCATGATGTATCGTCGTCAACTGTAAAAAGCTGAATAATAAGGTTATCAAAAAAGCCGTTAAAAACAAAAAACTACTAGTATACTGTCTTTTTTTACCCTGATTATAAGCAGACTTTTGCATATTAAGTGCACTAATCTTAACTCCCGAACGCTTTGTCCCCTCTGATATTGTAGCAAACAAAATTTGTGTAACTAGCATAATTAAAGGCAGAGATATTACAGAAAAATAATTTTTCTCAGTAAAAGCATCAGCCTCTCCACTTGGACCCCAATGCGTGGGGACTTGCTGAGGTAGTAAAGGGTATTGATAATATGTGTAAATAATGAGTATCACTGATACTAAAGCTAAACTCCAAAAATAAGAAAGTGGCAACATATCATCTTGCTTATTTGTACTTGCTATTTTAACTTCAGTTAAGTCTGCTCCCCATTGCTTTTGCTGCTTTTCTACCTGCAGTTTACGATGAAAATACGTATAGAATAACAAACTAATTAATATAAAAAGAAGCATGGTGAATACTCCAACAACAATTTGAAGCTCTCCATTTTGGTTTATACTTAATCCCCAAATGGAATAACTAACAATCATTAATAACCAAATAATAGCCATTGCAACACTATATGTCTTCTTTGTTTGATTTACTGTCGCATGTTTTATTTGCGATGTTGGTATTGTAACACCAAATACTATCGTACTCTTTAACATATATGGTATAAAAATTTGAATTGCCCCTAACAAACTAAGCATTGCAATCGAAACCCAATATCCAACCATAACAATCCCCCTATTGTAATGTCTTCATTAGCCTTTTAATTAATAGTTCAAATTCACTTAAACCTAATCCATAAACAATACCCTCTGCAACAACAGGTCGTAGCATTTTCTCCATATGATCTAATTGCTCTCCTTTAACCCCTCCCTCTTCTCTTGTTACATTTACTACAGCACCTATTTTTGGAATGATGGTGATTAAGCCCTTTTTCTCTAATTCATGATAGCTTTTATTAACAGTATGCATATTAACACCTAGATCTGCTGCTAAGGAACGTACTGAAGGTAAGGAATCCCCAGGGATAATATCTTTATTAGCGATTCCCTCTATAATTTGTTGTGATATTTGCGTATAAATAGGAATATCAGAATACGGTTCAATTTGAAGAAACATAAAATTCCTCCATTTCTGTTATATAGTTAGTATAACAAAATTGTTCTATAAAAGGTAGAACAAAATAAATGAAGTAGGATTTTTATAAAAGATTTTACATTTGTAAGATAAGGAGGGAAATTCTAATAAAATAGGCCAAAAGAAAAAGCACAACTGAATAAACAGTTGTGCTTTTAAGTGTGCCTAGCAACGTCCTACTCTCGCAGGGGGACAGCCCCCAACTACCATTGGCGCTAAAGAGCTTAACTTCTGT
>NZ_CAKQBI010000026.1:0-46798 GCF_934216135.1 uncultured Rummeliibacillus sp.
CAATTGAATCACCAGTTGTCCGGATCAACTGGAAATTCTATCGGAAAGAGCTCTTACTACTAATATACGAGGAGATTAATTATGTCAAAAACTGAACCAAAATATTCTTATCTAGAGCCACCAAATGAGACAGAGGTACCAGAAGAATTGCAAAAAGAATTTGATGTAACAATTGAAACACAATTGAGTCAACAAGGTTTCTTCAATAATTTGTTTAAAATTCTTCCATTAAATGCGAAACAATTTAAAGGATTTTTAGACTTTAAACAGTCCTTATTTGATTCTCAAACGTGTTATCTGAGCAATATTGACAAAGAGATGATAGGGCTCGTCGTTTCCTCTACAAATTCATGTACTTTTTGTCTAACAACACATGGTGATATCCTTCGAGGGTTGACACAAGATCCTGTTTGGGTAGATAAACTAACTTATAATTATCGTTCAGCAGATTTAACCGAAAAGCAAAGAGCGCTGTGTGATTATGCATATCGTGCAACAAAAAATGTCGCTGAATTAACGACAGATGAAGTGGATAAACTTCGAGCAGTTGGTTTCAATGATCATGAAATATTAGAAGCAGCATTCGTTGTAGGATTCTTCAATTATACGAACCGCTGGGTAAGTACAATTGGTGCGATACCTAATCCAGGGCATTATTCACATAATCGATAAAGCTTTAAAAAGTAAATGGGATTAAACTTAAACTGTTATTAAGAAAAGGCGACTTTCGTTCGATGTTGAACTTAAAGTCACCTTTTTTTATTTTTCAGAGGTCTCTTTTATTTAGTTGGAATTTTTTGGGGAATTTCATATTCATCACAGTTTACTACAAAAATCATTCAAACTTATGTATGATTACAAACGAAGGAGTGAACAAATTGCAATTTCATACAACAAAATCATTCGTCTTAGCATCATCCTCACCAAGAAGAAAAGAGCTATTTTCTAGATTACATATCCCTTTTGAAATCATGTCATCTGATGTAGAAGAAACAAGTGTACAAGCATCCACCGTTGATCAATATGTGACAGGAGTCGCGTTATTAAAAGCTCGCGATATTGCCAAAAAAGCACCTGGAAAAGTAATTATTGGTGCCGACACAATTGTAGTAAAAGATAATGTCCTTTTACACAAACCTAAAAACCGTGAAGAAGCACGATCACATCTTTATTCACTTCGTGGAAATTCACACCAAGTATTAACTGCTGTTGCCATTATCGATGAAAATGGCTCAGAAACTACATTCGTAGAGTCAACTAAGGTTATTTTTAAGAATGTTTCAGATCAACTGATCGAAGCCTATATCGCAACTAAAGATCCATTTGACAAGGCAGGCGGTTACGGTATTCAAACGGATGGCGTTTTTCTTGTCGATCGTATTGAAGGGGATTATTTAAATGTTGTGGGCTTACCATTAGCACGTGTTTGTGAAGAACTTTTGAATCAGGAACTTATAACGTTATAATAACAAAGCTAAAAATTCTCTAAAAATTAGCCCTTCCTATAGCCCTATATTGACATACGTTAAATCATAAAGAAGCTACATCTTTCATATGTTTAGTTAGCTGAGAATAATCTATTTATTTAAATCATTTTCTAATAGTTGATTATTATCGAAATATAGTTTTAAATAAATCATCTTTGTAGCTAGGTCATCCACAAAAATAGATTATTTATAGACTAATTGAAGGTAGGTGTATCAATATAATGGATAAATCTCCAAACAATGCTGAAAAGTTAGTGATTGTAGGTGCTGGGGAGTTAGCTGAAATTGCATACGAATATTTTACCTATGATTCCAAATATGAAGTAGTCGCATTTACTGCTGAGAAAGACTACATCAATAGAGACAAGCTTTATGAATTACCAGTTGTTCCTTTTGAAGAGGTACAACAAATTTATCCAGCAAATGAATATAAAGCTTTTGTTGCAATTCCGTATACAAATTTCAATCGATTAAGAACGAGATTATATTATGAAACAAAAAATAAGGGATATGAATTTGTATCTTATGTTAGCTCTAAAGCTTTTGTCTGGAAAAACGTAACAGTTGGAGAAAATTGCTTTATCTTTGAAAACAACGTATTACAACATCATGTTCATGTAGGGAATAACGTTATTTTATGGAGTGGTAACCATATAGGACATCGATCTGTAATTAAGGATCATTGCTTCATATCTTCACATGCAGTTATTGCAGGAAACTGCGAAATTGGCGAAAGCTGTTTTATAGGAATAAATAGTACGATTAATGATGAAATAAAAATAGGAAAGGATTGTTTTATTTCCTCAGGAGCGTTGATCATTAAAAATACTGAAGAAGGAAAAATATATAAAGGCAGCCCCGCAAAGGCATCACCTGTTGATGTTTATAAATATTTTAATATTGACAGAGAGCGTGTCTTTAATAAAAACCATTAAAAATCATCTATTATAATAAAAGGTTACTGTCCATTTGATTAGGATACTGAAATAAACTTTCTAATCATTATTGCGAGCATGAGAACGAATTTTCTCATGCTCGCTTTTTCCGTTTTAAGAAGTAGATTTCCGTTTCAGATAGGCACTACTTCAATACCCTCGTCATTAAAAGATGTGCTCCTATAGAGAGAGAGTTTTTTTAACAAAATAATTTCTTTCTGTAGGGGTTTTTAGCACGAGCTGTTTCTGATGAAGTACTGCCTTCAACTTCAATCAAAATACTTTTTCATAAAGTGAATATTAATCAGTCAAGAAAAGCAAAATCAGGCAGTCCTTATTACCTCCAGTCATTAGGATTCTTTCATAAAAATACTATTTTCATACAACTTTCCTCAGACTAATTAAAAACATCCAAAATCAAAGAATAAAAGAAAAGCTCAAATCATAAGATGCATGTAGATTATCTAATCTTGCCCCAAAAAATCGCGAAAAAATGTAACTTTCTAATCAGAAGTGCATAGCTGCTCACAGGCAAAAGGACTATATTACATATTAAATAACTAACCTTTATTAGCATGTAAAGGATAGTTATCTCCTTTCCGATGGAATATCTTGCAAACTATAGGCGTAACAATTTATATAACTATTTCATCATATATTTAGTCGAATTATCTGAGGTTTAGATAGATTAGTTCAAAATTTATTTAATGATACGACATTTACCACTTTTCAAGTCGATAGAGAATGAACATAAGGGAAAGTATCAATATATATAATCATTTATATCTTAATGTAAAGGATAAAAAGCCGTAAGAGAGAAATTAAAGCAAAGATAAAAATTTCACAACAATGCTTACTGTTGTAGAAATGGTAGGTGTCTGACATAAGGAAGAAGGTTAAGAGATGTATTTGATAATTAAGAGAGTGATTGATATTGTTTTGTCCACTTTAGGTTTAGTTATTCTATCTCCATTATTTATATTGTTAATGATAATGATAAAAATCGATTCAAAAGGGCCGATTCTGTTTAAACAAAATAGAATAGGCATACATCAATCTCAATTCAAAATTTTAAAATTCCGGACAATGAGAATAGATACTCCACAGAATATCCCGACACATCTTTTCGATAATCCTGATCAATATATTACAAGACTAGGTAAGTTCTTAAGAAAAACATCACTTGATGAATTGCCTCAAATTTGGAATATATTTGTTGGACATATGAGCATAATTGGACCGCGTCCAGCACTTTGGAATCAATACGATTTAATTGAAGAAAGAGAAAAATATCGTGCGAATGATATTAAACCGGGTTTAACAGGTTGGGCACAAGTTAATGGAAGAGATGAACTGCCTATTGAACACAAAGCAAAGTTAGATGGGGAATATGTGAGGAAGCTTAATTTTTGGACGGATTGTAAATGTTTTTTCTTAACTATGATAAATGTAGTAAAAAGTGATGGAATTATAGAAGGTGGGCAAGGAGAAAAAGAAGATTTTCAGCATGAAACGAAGAGATTAAAGGCTAAGTAGTTTTAGATATAGGAGGCTTAAGTATAAATGAACTTACTAGTCATTTGCCAATATTACTACCCAGAGCCGTTTCGAATTACTGATATTTGTGAATCACTAGTTGAGAAAGGCCATGATGTGACCGTTTTAACTGGTCTTCCAAATTATCCAGAAGGTAAAATACTTGAAAATTATCGTAGAGGAAAAAAAAGAAATGAAATAATTAATGGTGTAAAAGTTGTTCGAACTTTTGAAATAGGTAGAGGGACCACTAAGTTTCAACTTTTCTTAAACTATATTAGTTATACATTATCAGCCTCTATAAAAGCTTTTAATCTAAAAGAAAAATTTGATGTAGTGTTGGTGAACCAACTTTCGCCAGTCATGATGGCAATTCCGGCAATAGTTTATAAGAAAAAATATAACAGGAAGATTTTACTTTATTGTCTAGATTTATGGCCAGCTAGTTTAATAGCAGGTGGAATAAAAGAAGGTTCAATATTTTATAAGCTATTTTTTATAATATCGAAATGGATTTATAGTTCAGTAGATTCAATAGCAGTTACATCAAGTATGTTTAAAGAATATTTTAAAAGCAAATTATTTATGAATATAGAAAATATACAACATATTCCACAATATGCAGAAGATATATTTGCTGAAATAGAGGAAAAAAAGGAAAATAGAAAATTTAACTTTGTATTTGCTGGAAATATAGGAGAAATGCAAAGTGTAGAAACAATTGTAAAAGCAGCAAATGAAATGAAAGAAAAAAATAACATTATGTTTCATATAGTAGGCGATGGATCAAAATTAGAAGAATGTATTGTACTTAGTAAAAAATTTAAACTGAACAATATTATTTTTTACGGTAGAAAACCTATCAATGAAATGCCCCAATATTACAGCTTTGCAGATGCGATGTTGATAACATTAAAAAATGATAAAACTATTTCGTATACACTACCGGGAAAAGTACAGTCTTATATGGCAGCACATAAACCTATAATTGGTTCGATTAATGGGGAAACGAGACGAGTTATAAAAGAGGCAGGTTGCGGATATTGTTGTGATGCAGATGATTATAAAGAATTATCAAAAATAATCTTGGAATTCTGTGATAGTAATCAACAAAAATTGATGGGGGCAAATGGATACGATTATTACATTAAAAATTATAGCAAAAAGAGTTTTATATCGACTTTAGAAGAATCATTAATAAAATTAGGGGGCTGAAAAATGTTCAAAGGCAAAACATTGTTGATTACGGGTGGTACAGGTTCCTTTGGTAACGCGGTAATGAAACGATTTTTAGAAACTAATATAAAAGAAATCCGTATTTTCTCCAGAGATGAGAAGAAACAAGAGGACATTCGAAAGCAATATAAAAGCGACAAGCTGAAGTTCTACTTAGGTGATGTAAGAGACATAGCGAGTGTGAAAAACGCGATGCATGGAGTAGATTATATTTTTCATGCAGCAGCATTAAAACAAGTACCATCTTGTGAATTTTTCCCTCTTGAAGCAGTAAAAACAAATGTACTAGGAACAGATAATGTTTTGACAGCTGCTATTGAATATGAAGTGGCGAAAGTAATCTGTCTTTCAACAGACAAAGCAGCATATCCCATTAATGCGATGGGAATCTCGAAAGCCATGATGGAAAAAGTATTTGTGGCTAAATCTAAAACAGTAAAACCAGAGAAAACACTCATTTGTGGAACTAGATATGGTAATGTGATGGCTTCGCGAGGATCCGTTATTCCGTTATTTATAGATCAAATTAAAAACGGACAGCCATTAACTTTGACTGACCCTGATATGACAAGATTTTTAATGAACTTAGAGGAGGCAGTCGAACTAGTTGTCTTTGCATTCCAACATGCAGCTGCGGGAGATATCATGGTTCAAAAATCACCAGCGAGTACTATTAGAGATTTAGCACAAGCCATAAAAGAACTTTTTAATGTTGACAACGATATCAAAATAATCGGTACCCGACATGGTGAGAAGCAATACGAAACACTTTTGACCAAGGAAGAATATGTAGTTGCGGAAGACTTAGGGGGATTTTTTAGAGTTCCAGCAGATCAACGAAATTTAAACTATGATAAATACTTTATTGAAGGTAGTAAAAAGCTAACGAAAATAGAAGAATACAACTCTAATAATACACATATTTTAAACATTGAAGAAATAAAAGAAAGACTGTTAAACCTAGACTATGTACAAAATGAACTCAAAAAGTGGAATAATGAAATTCATTTACTCAGATAAAGGTGGAATGATTATATGAAGATTCTTGTCACAGGTGCTAAGGGATTCATAGGAAAAAATCTAATTGCTGAGTTAAAAAATAAGGGCTATAACGATATATTACAAGTTACTAGAGAAAGTGATAGTACTTATCTTGAACAATGTACGAAAGAATGTGATTTTGTTTTCCATCTAGCAGGTGTGAATAGACCCAAAAATAAGCAAGAATTTATAGAAGGAAATTTATATTTAACTGCCCAATTAATAGAATTGTTGAAAAAACATAAAAACAAAGCACCTATTCTTTTCACCTCTTCCATTCAGGCTGAAATAGATAATCTTTATGGCAAAAGTAAGAGAGCTACTGAAGAGCTACTACTAGAATACTCTGAGAATGAAGGAGCGGAAGTTTTTATTTTCCGTTTAGCAAATGTATTCGGTAAATGGAGTAAACCAAACTACAACACAGTGGTTGCAACATTCTGCCATAACATATCTAGAAATATAGATATTGAGATTACGAATCCTGAAGCGGAGCTAACTCTATGTTATATAGATGATGTAATAGATGAATTCTTGAAAATACTAAAAGATACGAATACTGTTCAAGATAATTATTGCGTGATCCCTGTAACGTATAAAGTTAAACTTGGAAAACTAGCAGATCTTATAAGAAGTTTTAAAGAAAGTAGAACGAATTTGACGATTCCTAATATGGAAGACGCATTAACGAAAAAGCTTTACAGTACGTATTTAAGCTTTTTACCAGAAAAAGAATTTTCTTATAATTTAAAGATGAATACGGATCATCGTGGAGCATTTATAGAATTTTTAAGAACACCTGAAAGAGGTCAGGTCTCTGTTAATGTTACAAAACCGGGAATAACAAAAGGCAATCACTGGCATCATACAAAAAACGAAAAATTTTTAGTTGTTAGTGGAAATGGATTGATTCGTTTTAGAAAATTAGATTCACAAGAAATCATTGAATATCGAGTAAGTGGAGAAAAACCAGAAGTTGTAGATATTCCTGTTGGGTATACACATTCAATTGTTAATGTAGGAGACAGTGACTTAGTAACCATTATGTGGGTAAATGAATGCTTTGAACCTGATAAACCTGATACGTATTTTTTGGAGGTTTAGCTGATGAAAAAATTAAAAGTTATGACCGTCGTTGGAACTAGACCTGAAATCATTAGACTATCATCCGTTATTTGTAAATTAAATGAATCAAAAGCAATTGAACATACGCTTATACACACAGGACAAAACTATGATTATGAATTAAATGACGTTTTCTTTCACGATTTCAACTTAAAAAAGCCGGATTTTTTCTTAAATGCTGCTACAGGAACAGCTGTTGAAACAATCGGCAATATATTAGTGAAAATTGATCCCATCTTAGAAGCAGTAAATCCAGATGCTCTTTTGGTATTAGGTGATACCAACAGCTGCTTATGTGCTATAGCAGCAAAAAGAAGACATATCCCAATTTTCCATATGGAAGCAGGAAACAGATGTTTTGACCAAAGAGTACCTGAAGAAACCAATCGGAAAATTGTCGACCATATTGCTGACATTAACCTAACCTACAGTGATATTGCGAGAGAATATTTACTAAGAGAAGGGCTGCCAGCAGATAGAATCATCAAAACAGGAAGTCCTATGTTTGAAGTGCTTCACTCAAGAAAAGAGGATATTGAAAAATCAAATGTCCTCGAAAAGTTAGATATTGAAGAAGGAAAATATTTTGTAGTATCAGCCCACAGAGAAGAAAATATCAATTCAGAAACAAACTTCACGGATTTAGTAGAAACCATCAATGCAGTTGCAGAAAACTATCGCTTACCAATCATCATCAGCACACACCCCAGAACAAGAAATAAGATGCAGGAAAAAGAAATTGAATTTCATCCATTCGTTAAAGTCTTAAAACCACTAGGGTTTAATGATTATGTCAAACTTCAAACAAAAGCAAAAGCAGTACTTAGCGATAGCGGAACCATTAGTGAAGAATCATCCATCTTAGGTTTCAAAGCCCTTAATATAAGACAAGCACATGAAAGACCAGAAGCAATGGAAGAAGCTTCTGTGATGATGGTTGGGCTAAAGAAAGAACGAATCTTACAAGGATTAGAGATACTAGAACAACAAAACATAAATACATTTCGACCAGTTAGTGACTACAGTATGCCGAATGTATCAGAGAAAGTGTTAAGAATCGTTTTATCGTATACAGATTATGTGAATCGGGTTGTATGGGGTAAAAATTTATGAAAGTATTACAGATAAACTCAGTTTGTGGGATAGGGAGTACTGGAAGGATTGCAACGGATATCCATCATATTTTGTTAGAACAAGGACATGAAAGTTATATCGCGTATGGTAGAGGGCAAGCGATAAATTGCGAAAATGCTATTCGAATTGGGACTGAATTTGATAATTATACTCATGTTGCTTTAACACGGTTATCTGATAAACATGGATTTGGATCGAAGAAAGCAACTAAGGAGTTTATAAAGAAGGTTGAAAAAATTAATCCAGATGTAATTCATCTACATAACATTCATGGATATTACATCAATATAGGAGTGTTATTTGATTATCTAAAAAAGGTTGATAAACCTGTTATTTGGACATTACATGATTGTTGGGCATTTACAGGGCACTGCTCTCATTTTGATTTTATTCAATGTGATAAGTGGAAGAAGGGATGTCATTTATGCCCACAAAAAAGCGAATATCCATCTAGTTTTTTATTAGATCGTTCAAATTTGAATTATAAAAAGAAAATGGAGATATTTACAGGTGTAAAAAATCTTACCATCATAACTCCATCTAAATGGCTTGCTAATTTAGCAAAAGGTTCTTTCTTAAAAGAATATCCAGTGAAAGTTATAAATAATGGTATAGATTTGGAGATTTTTAGAAATAGGGATAGTAATTTTAGAGAAAGACATAAGCTAAAAAATAAGTTTGTCATATTGGGGGTAGCAAATATTTGGGAGAAAAAAAAGGGTCTCGATTATTTTATAGAATTATCAAAGAAAATACAAACAAATGAAGCTATTGTTTTAGTTGGATTAACTGAATCACAAAAAAGAAAATGTCCAAATAATATTGTTGGAATTAATAGAACAAACAATATTAAAGAATTAGCTGAAATTTATTCGGCTTCAGATGTTTTTGTTAATCCTACATTGGAAGATACCTTTCCAACTACAAATTTAGAAGCATTAGCTTGTGGGACACCTGTTATTACATTCAACACAGGAGGAAGTATTGAAAGTATAGATGAAAGTTGCGGAATAGTCGTTGAAAAAGGAAATATTTTAGAATTAAGTAATGCTATTAAACTAATTAAAAGGACTAAGAATTCTATAGAAAATTGCCTTACACGTTCAAAAAAATATGAAAAAAGAGAAAAGTATAATGAGTATCTAGGAATTTATAACTATATATAATCGATTGGTGGAAAATAATGAAAAAAAAGGTGCTATATTTGATTTATCAGTTAGTAGGCGGTGGGGCAGAAAAGATTTTAGTTGATATAGTAAATCATATGGATGAACTCCTCTATGATATTACAGTTATGACAATTGTAGATTGTTCAAGAGATGCCCATGTTTTAAATAGCAATATAAAATATAAATATATATTTAATGGAAAGTATAAAGAAGACAGACTTTTTTTTAAGTTCTTTAATAATGCACAGCCACATTTTTTACATGAAAAATTAATCAGGGAAAAATATGATATTGAAATTGCTGCATTGGAAGGTATTCCTGCAAAAATTATTAGTGGTTGCAAAAGTTCCAGTACGAAGAAAATAGCAATTATTCATGCTGATGCAAGTAATATTGCTTGGCCCAAGAAACGATATAAAAATTTCAATCAAGAATATGAAAGTTATAATAATTTCGATAAATTAATATTTGTTTCTAATAATACGCTTAATCGATTTATTGAAAAGTTTAATATAGATTTGGAAAAAACAGTAGTAATGTATAATCCTTTTGATATAAAAAATATAAAAAAGAAATCAAAGGAATCATTGAATGATTTTCATAGAAAGCAAGATATTTTATTCTGTGCTATTGGTAGATTAGAAAAAGTTAAAGGTTTTGATAGATTAATTGAAGCGTTTAATGTAATACAAAAAAAATATAAAGACATAGAGTTATTAATAATTGGTGAAGGTGATGAGAAAAATAAACTTGCTAAAATGATAGCAAATTATGATTTGACTAATAGAATTACACTTTTAGGATATCGTACTAATCCATATAAATACTTGAAGAATTCAGATTGTTATATTTGTTCTTCTAGATCTGAAGGATTAAGCACAACCGTGATTGAATCTATGATATTAGATGTACCTATAATATCTACAGATTGTGGAGGCATGGACGACTTATTAAATAGTTACTCAAAATCAATCATTTGTGCTAATAATATTGAAGGTTTAGTTCGAGGATTGGAAGAATTTCTTTACTTTACTGAAACAGATTTACTAAATAAAGAATTTATAAAAGTTAATCTGGATAAGTTTTCTTTTAGAAATTATTTTGAAAAATTCATAAAAATAATTGAATAATTGTTATGAGGAGGCCAAATGAATATTAGAGTACTAAATTTTAATAGTAGATCTAGTTTTAAAAGAGTAGCGATATTAATATGGCCATTTTTAAGTAGTATATGCTTTTTTTTATATTGGATGGAACACGATAAGATATTCTCATATATAGGCTTATTATTTTATTTTGCTCCTGTATTTTTTTTGAATATATATAATTGTCTTAGTGTATATTATTTCATACTACCAAATATTCCAATGTTCAAACTAAATACTGATTCAATAGCATTATCATCATTTTTTTTAATTATTGTGTTTTTTAAAATGCTATTGCACAAAAATTTAAGAATAAATTTACCCTTTTTATTTTTACTTTTATTATACTTTACTACAAGCATGTTAACTTATTATTTTGCGCAAAATAGCTTAGGAGTATTAACCCAAGAAATTAGGGTAGTAATAGATATTTTTATGGTTATTTGTGTTTTAGAAATATATAAGGATAATCTAAGTGAATTTTATAATTCTGTATCTAATTCGTATATATATGGATGTTTGGTTGCTTCTATAATAAGTTTATTATTCCCACTTTTACAAGGTAATAAGATTAGTGGCTATAGAATCGAAGCTATCAATGGAGACCCTAATTACTTTTCATTGTGTTTAGCTTTTGGAATTTCGCTATTATTATTAGAAATCTATCAAAAAGGATTCACTAGTATTTATTTAATTATATTCATAATGCTTTTATTTTCTGGACTAATGTCTATGTCACGAGGTTTCTTAATGTCTATGGTAGCGAATATTATACTTTTCTGTTATTTATTCTGTTTTAAGATTAAGTACAGTGCTTTCAAAAAACTAATTGTAATTCTAATATTTGTAACCATTATTATTATATTAAATGATTTTTTGAGTTTACTGATTAAAAATTATGAAAATAGAATCTTTTCAGAAGAAACAAGTGGTGGAAGCGGAAGAATTGAAATATGGAAAATGTATTTAAATGATGCTTTTTCAAGTTTAGTAAAGTTATTCTTTGGGTCAGGAGTTCCTGATTTAATTTCTCCAATAACGGGTGAGATCCATGTTCAACATAATATTTATTTAGAATTATTTACTGGAAAGGGTTTTATAGGTACGGTGGTAATAATTTTAATTTATATGAATTTATTTAGAATAACAAAAAAACTTGTTGGAAATAAAATTAATAGTATTGTTTCTTTAATTCCTGTTTTTACATTAGCAATAGGATTCATGTTTCTTAATGGATTAGTCTCTGATGTTGGTATTATGACTATATTTTTAAGCTTTTTTGCAACAAATATAAAGAGTAAAATCTTTGCTCCAATGTCTAATTGAACTAGATAGAGCATTATATTAGATTCGCATAGATTTAATTGGAGGAGTAGGTAAAATGGACATTTTAGTTAGTATTCACTGCATCACCTATAACCATGAAAAATATATATCAGATGCAATCGATAGTTTTTTAATGCAAAAAACAAATTTTAGATATGAAATACTAATTCATGATGATGCATCTACAGATTGTACTGCAAAAATCATTAAAGAATACGAAAAGAAATATCCAGATTTGATCAAGCCAATTTATCAAACCGTAAATCAATATTCTAAAGGAATTCATTTTGAAGATTTTAACTACAATCGAGCCGAAGGAAAATATATTGCATTCTGTGAAGGTGACGACTTTTGGACAGATTCATACAAGTTACAAAAACAAGTAGATTTTATGGAGAGTCATCCTGAATGTAGTCTTTGTGTCCATGCAGGTACAATTGTAAATGCACATGACAAAAATACCCTTTCTTACAACCGTCCACACAAGGGAAGTAAAATATTTAGTGTCTCTGAGGTTATAGAAGGTGGTGGTGGTCTATTCCTTACCAATTCTATGTTGTGTTTGACCAAATATATAAAAAATAGTCCTGATTTTGTGAAGAATTCGCCAGTTTCTGATTATCCCAATGTAATTAATCTTTCACTTTTAGGAAAAGTATATTATTTGGATGAATTTATGTCATCTTACCGAGTTGGGGGTAGTGGTTCATGGACAAATAGAATTTATTTGGATATAGAAAAAAGAAAGCAACATTATAACGAAATCGCAGAAATGCTTAATGAAATTAATATATATACAAATTATGAATATGATGATGTAATTACTAAAACTATATTTCAAAATCAACTTAGTATTTTATTAGAAGAAAGAAAATTTAAAGAAATTAAAACTGGGAAAAATAAAGCTTATTATATGAGATTAGGTTTAAAAAGAAAATTAATTATCATGTTAACTCAGTATTATCCGAATACATTAGAATTCTTGAGATTGGCAAAAAGGAAGCTGGTTAGATGAACAGTGACATAACAAAAACGAAAGTCCTTTCGTCATTAATATGGAAACTAATGGAGCGCGGTGGAACTCAAGGTATCCAATTTATTGTAACTATTGTGTTAGCTAGACTTCTGGTACCGGAAGAATTTGGCTTAATCGTTTTAGCTACAATAGTAATTACCATTGCAAAAATTTTTGTGGAAACAGGATTTAATACAGCGTTAATTCAGAAGAAAGAAGCAGATGAGATTGATTTTTCATCTGTCTTTTATTTGAGTATTTTGGTTGCAGGATTATTATACTTATGTCTTTTTTTATCGGCACCATATATTGCTTTCTTTTTCAATCAACCTGAATTTACAAATGTACTTAAAGTTTTATCATTAATTTTGTTTTTTGGTGCAATAAACTCAATTCAAATAGCGATTATTTCAAGAAACTTGCAGTTTAAGAAATTATTTGTTAGCAGTTTAGGTGCAGTCGTATCATCTGGAATAGTAGGTATTGTTATGGCATATGCTAATTTTGGTATATGGGCTTTAGTAAGTCAGCAACTAACAAATCAAATCGTAATTACGATAATATTGTGGTTTACCGTGAAATGGAGACCATTATTTGTCTTTTCAATCACAAGAGTAAAAAGATTATTTTCCTTTGGATGGAAATTACTGGTTTCCGGAATGCTAGACACACTTACTTCTAATTTAACCAATCTATTAGTAGGTAAAATATACAGTCCAACAGCTCTGGGGTTTTATAATCGAGGGGAGCAATTACCTAGTTTAATCGTAAATAATGTTGATGGATCTATACAATCTGTCATGTTACCGACTTTGTCTAAATATCAAGAGAATACCCAAAGAGTGAAAGAAATTGCACGAAGATCTATTGTAACAAGCTCATTTATTATTTTTCCGATGATGGTAGGATTAGCTGTGATAGCAGAACCCTTAATAGAACTTTTATTTACTGAAAAATGGCTTTCTGCAGTTCCTTTTTTACAAATATCTTGTGCTGTTTATGCATTGTGGCCAATTCATACGATGAACTTACAAGTTATGAATGCTTTAGGTAGAAGTGATCTTTTTTTGAAGTTAGAAATTGTTAAGAAAATACTGAGCGTAGCTATTTTAATAATCAGCTTGCAATTTGGCATTTATGCTTTAGTTTGGGGAGGATTTATAAGTAGTGTTCTTTCAACATTTATTAACGCATATCCTAATAGAAAGTTAATAAAATATAGTTTTGCAGAACAGTGGAGAGACTTAGTTCCTTCTCTTTTGTTATCGCTTGTAATGGGGTTTATCGTTTATACAATTCATTGGTTTGAATTGTATAAATTATTAACACTAATTATTCAAATCGTTTTAGGAATAATTATTTACGTAGGATTAGCTAAGATATTTAAGCTCGAGTGTTATTCATATTTAATAATGACAATTAAAGAGATGAAAAAAAAATCATAAAGGACTGATGATAAATAGTGAGGTGCAATAAATGAAAAAAATATTAATACTTGGAGGATCACATTCACAAATACCAGCTATAAAAACTGCGAAAGAAATGGGACACTACGTTATTACCTGTGACTACTTAGAAAACAATCCAGGCCATCAACTTGCGCACGAATATCATAATGTTAGTACAACAGATAAGGAAGCTGTTTTATCATTAGCAAAGTCATTAAAAGTTGATGGTATTGTATGCTATGCGACAGATTCTTCCGCACCAACTGCAGCCTATGTTTCAGAGAGATTAGGCTTACCTACACATCCATATAAATCTATTGAAATCTTAACAAATAAAGAGCTATTTAGAGATTTTCAAAGAAAGCATAATTTCCATGTTCCGAAGGCTAAAGGATATGAAACAATAGAAGATGCCTATTCTGATTTTAATAATTTTAAAATGCCTGTAATGATCAAACCAGTAGATTCATCTGGAAGCAGAGGGGTAGCGAAAATCAATAGAATTGAAGAACTTAAAGGCAAGGCCGAAAATGCATTAAGATTTTCAAATGTTAGACGATTTATTATCGAAGAATATATAGAAAATTCCGGATATCATGTAGGGGGAGATGGATTTTCTATTGATGGTAGATTAATTTTTAGAGCTTTTTGTAATGAACATTTTCCAAGTAATGAATCCTCAAATCCTTTCGTCCCAATTGGTTCAAGTTGGCCTTGCACAATGTCAGAATCTATACAAACGAAAATTCATGATGAAGTTCAAAGAATATTACGTT
This sequence comes from uncultured Rummeliibacillus sp., assembly GCF_934216135.1. Lineage (NCBI taxonomy): Bacteria > Bacillati > Bacillota > Bacilli > Caryophanales > Caryophanaceae > Rummeliibacillus > uncultured Rummeliibacillus sp. Next base: position 15,374 of record NZ_CAKQBI010000026.1, read on the forward strand.
TACTTAATATGAAAACAGGTTCTTACAATTTCGATATTCGAGTAGATGACAAGGAAAATATTTATATTATTGAAATTGGTCCAAGAAATGGTGGAGACTTACTACCAGAAGCTATTAACTATGCAACTGGGATTAATTTAATTGAATATACAATTAAAGCTTCATTGGGGGAAGACTGTAATGATTTATTAATGGCTCCTACAGAGGGCTATTGGTCAAGCTATATATTGAATAGTCAAAAAGATGGGGTTTTTAAAGAAGTGGAAATAAAAAAAGAATTACAAGAACTTAATATAGTTGAAGAAGAATTACTAATTAATGTTGGTGAATCAATTACAGCATTAAGTGGTGCAAATGACAAAATAGGAACAATCATTCTGAAATTTGCTTCAATGGATGAGATGCTAGAGAAGATGGAAAATATGGAAGACTGGGTAAATATAATTATAGATGAATCTTATTCTCCCAACGGATTAGGAGTGAAATAGGTGGTCGTTTCAAATTTAAAAATTATACTCATAACAATGGAATTTTCAGAAACAGTAAAGTCTATAATAGATTCTTCTATTAAAATAGTGGGTATTATAGAGTCTAGAAGAAAAAATCCATCAAATAGATCTTTAGAATTAGAAACCTATTGTAATCAAAAGAATGTACCATTTTATTATATGAATAGTGGTTGTGATATCAATTTAGAGAACTGGGTTAAAACTATAAAACCAGATTTAATAATAGTAAATGGAATGTCTGAGTTGTTAAAGAAAAATATTTTAGATATTCCTAAAAAAGGGTGTATAAATCTTCATCCTACTTTGTTGCCCAACTATAGAGGGGGATATCCTATTTTTTGGACTTTTTATGATCAAACAATTCAACCAGGAGTAACAATACATTATCTCGATGAAGGGGAAGATACTGGTGATATTATTTATCAGGAAAGTTTTGAACTACCATTAGGTTCGACAGAGGAAGAATTTATAGATTATTCAGAGAATAAGTTAGGCGTAAAGCTATTATTAAAGGCAATAATGGACATTGAGAATAATTGTGAACCACGAATCAAACAACCAAAAGCAAGCACCACTGTTAGGGCGAGGCAGATTAAGCCTGTTGAATATAAAGAAATTGTCGATTGGAAGGATTGGGAAATAGAACGAATTTGGCATTTGCTAAGGGGGACTCAGAATTGGTTGAATGTATTTGATTTTTCTCAAATTCAAGGGGATGTTAGAAGATGGAGAATATTAGATTATGAAAAAAGCAGAGCTCCAGTAGTATCAGCTAAATTAGGTACAGTATATAAACAAAGAAATGATTACTTTGTCTATTGCTCAAATGGAAAAATTTATATGGAACTAGATTTTGAAACTAAATAATTTTATCTCGCCTTAAATATTAAATCGTAGCAAAAGAAAGGTCTGATAATTTGAAAATCGCATTAATGCAACCATATTTCTTCCCGTATCTAGGTTATTATCAGCTTATTCAATCAGTGGATGAGTTTGTTATTTTTGATCAGGCTCAATTTATTAGGCGAAGTTGGATTACAAGAAATCGTATTTTAAACGCTCATAAAGAAACGGTTTATATTAATGTCCCAGTTTGCAAAGCTCCAAGAGAAACAAGAATAAAAGATATCCGTATTGATCATGAGGCTAATTGGAAAGAAAAAATGGTTCAGCAATTACTTTATTATAAAGCTGCCCCTAATTTTAGAAATGTCGAGAAATTTGTGAAGGAGATATTAAGCGTTAAATTTGATCATATTGGCGAATTAAATACATTCCTTATTAAAGAAACTTGTAAACTTTTCGACATCAAAACTGAAATAACTGTTTTATCAGAAAAATACCCTGAAATTATAGAGGCAAACGAAGCAGATGAATGGGGAATTAAAGTGGCCAATGCATTGAATGCTACGACTTATATTAATGCAATTGGTGGCAAAGAGTTTTATGATCAACAAAAATATGCTGATCATAATTTGGATATTCAATTTGTCAAACCGCAACTAGAATCGTATCAACAATTTAATCATCCATTTGTATCTGGACTCTCAATTATTGATGTAATGATGTTCAATGAAATTGATACTATTAAAGAAATGATAAATGTACACGAACTAATTAAATAGCTATAGTTTTCAATGAACGGGCAGAGCATATTTGTTCGTTTTTTTTGTTATTTATTTTACACGTAGTTTAAACAAAAAAATCGCCACCTTAGTTTAAATTGCTCATATTTAATTTAAGCAAAAATTACTAAGTTACTTGTTCTGATTGTTTACCTCAATACATACTATATGTAAGAATCTATTAAAAGAACGAGGAATATAGAATGAGAGGGAAAAGTATGAGCCAATCAATTCAAGTAACAAAATCCTCAATTCCACCTTTTGAAGAATATATAGAAGAAATTAAAGATTTATGGGAGACCCATTGGCTGACGAATAGGGGCACTAAACACCAAAGACTAGAACAGGAACTGACAAAATATTTAGATACGCCAAATATCTCTCTTTTTTCTAACGGTCATCTAGCATTAGAAACTGCACTTTCCGCATTTAATTTAAAAGGAGAAGTTATCACGACACCTTTCACCTTTGCCTCTACAACACACGCTATCGTAAGAAATGGTTTGCAACCAGTATTTTGTGATATCAACCTCGAAGATTACACAATCCAAACAGATCAACTAGAAAGTTTAATAACTGAAAACACATCAGCAATTGTTCCAGTTCATGTTTATGGGAATATTTGTAATTTTGAGGAGATAGAAAGAATTGCAGGAAAATACAATTTGAAGGTCATCTATGATGCTGCACATGCATTCGGGATTACCGTTAATGGAGAAAGTGTTGCTAATTTTGGTGATGCCTCTATGTTTAGTTTCCATGCAACAAAAGTGTTCAACACCATTGAAGGAGGGGCGTTAACTTTTAAGGACCCTCAATTAGCATCAGTGTTGAATGCATATAAAAACTTTGGAATAACAGGACCAGAATCTGTTGAATATGTTGGCGGCAATGCAAAAATGAATGAATTTCAAGCTGCAATGGGGCTTTGTAATCTCCGGAATATGGACACTGAAATTGAAAAAAGAAAATTAATTTATGAAAGATATATAGAGCAGCTAAGTGAAATAAAAGGAATTAAATTACCTTTTATTCAACAAAGTGTAAAAAGTAATTATGCTTATTTTCCTGTCGTCTTTGACAATTATAAATTTTCTAGAGATGAAGTATGTCAGTTTTTAAATGAACAAAATATTTTTGCTAGAAAATATTTTTACCCACTTACAAATCAATATGAATGTTATCAAAAAAGGTTTAGTTCACAAGAAACACCTATTGCAAAGTATATTGCTCAACGAGTTCTTACATTACCACTTTATGCAGATTTAGCTTTAGAAGATGTTGATCGAATTTGTAGAATCATAAAAGGGGGAAGTACTAGGTGAAAGGGATTATATTAGCAGGCGGATCAGGTACAAGACTTTATCCTTTGACAAAGGCTGTATCGAAACAAATGCTTCCTATATATGATAAACCAATGATTTATTATCCCTTATCGGTTCTTATGTTAGCTGGTATTACAGACATTTTAATTATTTCAACTCCTCGAGATATCGTTAGTTTCCAAGAACTTTTAGGAGATGGCACATCACTAGGTATCAACTTGACTTATGAAGTGCAGACAGAACCAAATGGCTTGGCTGAGGCATTTATTATTGGGGAAAAGTTTATAGGTAATTCACCAGTAGCATTAGTCTTAGGTGACAATATATTTTATGGCTCAGATTTTGGTAATCGACTTCAAAGAGTATCAACATTAACAACTGGTGCCGTTATATTTGGCTGTCATGTAAAAGATCCAAGTGCTTATGGTGTAGTTGAAGTAGATAAAGATAGAAATCCTATTTCAATAGAAGAAAAACCTGAATTTCCAAAATCCTCTTATGCGGTGCCAGGATTATATTTCTTCGATAATGATGTAGTGAGTATTGCAAAAAATGTACAACCATCGGCCAGAGGTGAAAAGGAAATTACGTCAATTATTGAGCATTATTTAAAAAGTCAAAAGTTAAAAGTAGAGGTTTTAGGAAGAGGACTTGCTTGGTTGGATACAGGTACTCACGAATCTCTTCAACAAGCATCTAATTATGTGGAAGCTATTCAAAAAAGACAAGGAATGTACATTGCGTGTATTGAGGAAATTGCTTATAGAAGAGGGTATATTACGCAAGAACAATTACTTGCGCTTGCAAAACCCCTTATGAAAACAGAGTACGGACAATATTTAGAAGAGATTGCACTGCAATCATCTGGAAAAATATTAGCATAAGCATAAGCCGTTTAATCGGAGGTGGATTTGATGAGAAAAAAAATACTCATTACTGGCGGTGCAGGATTTATCGGTGGAAATTTTGTACAATATATGGTTAATAAATATCCTGAATATGAAATCTACAATTTAGATTTAATGACTTATGCAGGAGACTTAACAAAGCATCAATCCATTGAGAAAATGGGAAATTACCATTTTGTTAAAGCTGATATTACAGACGTAGATACAATTATTCCTCTATTTGAAAAAGAGAAATTTGATTATGTCGTTCATTTTGCAGCAGAAAGTCATGTGGACCGGTCGATAAAGAATCCAGGAATTTTTGTTCAAACAAATGTAGTGGGAACTCATGTTTTACTAGAGGCAGCAAAAGAGACAAAAGTTCAGAAATTTGTTCATATATCCACAGATGAAGTATATGGGCAGTTAGACTTGAATCCCACATCATATTTCACAGAAGATACGCCTTTACAACCTAATAGTCCATATAGTGCCAGTAAAGCTTCATCAGATTTGCTAGTACGTTCTTATCACGAAACATATGATTTACCGATAAATATTACACGTTGTTCTAATAATTATGGACCGTTTCATTTCCCAGAAAAGCTTATTCCATTGACAATTACTCGAGTATTGAACGATCAAAAAGTTCCCATATACGGAGTAGGAAATCATATTAGAGATTGGTTACATGTATATGATCATTGTAAAGCGATTGAGCTAGTTTTGCATAAAGGCATCAATGGAGAAGTTTATAATATCGGTGGTCATAATGAACGAACAAATTTAGAAGTGGCAAAAACGATTATCCATAAGCTTGGAAAATCAGAAAAGTTAATAGAATTTGCGCCAGACCGGTTAGGGCACGATCTACGTTATGCAATAGACCCCCAAAAAATAGAAAGACTTGGATGGAAACCGACATATACATTTGAGTCAGGTATACAACAAACGATTAACTGGTATTTAGAACACAAATACTGGTGGCAGAAAATTATAAGTGGAGATTATCGTAACTATTTTGATAGGCAATATTCTTTATAAATGAGTGTGGAATATAGAAAAGTAAGTAATAATACAAATTTCATTTAAAATAGTGTAAAATCATTACATTGCTATATTAGAATAATTAAGGAGAAAAAAGCATGACAGGAAATACTCACATCTTAGGCGGAATTGCATCAAGTCTTGCTTTTGTACAAATTACAAATTATGATCCAATAATATTAGTTGGTGCAAGTGTATTTGGCGCGTTACTTCCAGATATTTGTCATACAGGCAGTAAAATAGGAAGGACATTTCCTATCATTTCAAAAATTGTAAACACACTATTTGGTCACAGATCTATTACGCATAGTTTACTTTTTTTGATTCTTATAATATTGCTGATGACAAGATATATTTCAAACGATTCAATTATAGCGGGGATTTTAATTGGTATGGTCAGTCACTATATTTTAGATATGTTCACCAAAAAAGGGATTATGTTATTGTTCCCACTGAACATAATGGTGCGATTTCCAATAACAACACGTACAGGAAGTAAAACAGAAAATGTTGTTGCTTTTCTATTATCTCTACTTTGTCTATATTTAGGGTTTGAAACGATAAAACATTCAATTTAATCCAGTTTGTTAAAGATTCAAATGAGATTCATCTAAAATAATCAATGAAAAATTGCTAATCAAAAAGACATTTTTACTTAGTTTAAAGTGTCTTGAGATTTAGCTTTTTTTATGGAAACTATTACTCTATTAAAAGTAAGTGAATACTTACTTTTTTATTGACTTTTAAAGGAGAAAATAGTAATAATAAAATTGTAATGATAATATGCGTTCAAAAGGAGATCATTTATATGAATTTCAAAAATGTAACTGTAGCAGGTAGTGGTGTTCTAGGAAGTCAAATTGCTTTTCAAACTGCATTTCATGGCTATAATGTAAGTGTTTATGATATTAATGATGCTGCATTAGAAAAAGCAAAAGAACGTCTAACTGGTTTAAAAGATACTTATGCAACATATTTCAATGATGCAAAAAAAGCAGCAGAAGCACTTGAACGTTTTACATTTAGTTCAAATTTAAAAGAAGCTGTCAAAGATGCAGATTTAATCATCGAAGCAATTCCAGAATTAGAAAAGATTAAAATTAAATTCTATCAAGATTTAGCAACTGTTGCGCCAGAAAAAACAGTCTTTGCTTCTAACTCATCAACAATGGTTCCTAGTCAATTTGCTGAATATACTGGTCGCCCAGAAAAATTCTTAGCATTACATTTTGCGAACGAAGTATGGAAAAACAATACTGCTGAAGTAATGGGACATCCAGGAACAGACAAAAAATACGAACAAGAAGTGATTGATTTTGCAAAATCAATTGGTATGATTCCTCTTCATATTCTTAAAGAACAACCTGGCTATATTTTAAATTCTTTATTGGTTCCATTTTTAAGCGCTGGTCAAGCATTGTTAGCGAAAGGTGTGGCTGATCCTGAAACAATAGATAAGACATGGATGCTAGCAACAGGAGCACCATTAGGACCTTTTGCTATTCTAGATGTTGTTGGATTACAAACTGCATATAATATTGTTGCTACAGAAGCAAAGCATAATCCAGCAGTACAACCTATAGCTGATATGTTGAAAACTCAATTTATCGATAAAGGGAAAATGGGAAAAGCTACAGGGGAAGGTTTCTACAAATATCCAAACCCAGCATATTTAGATCCGGATTTCTTAAAAGCATAAGATTTGAATTTGTTAGAGCATAATATTAGCCATTTGATAAAGTATTTACTTTATTAAATGGCTTTTTTACATAATGGGAGACTGAATTCAGATTCTACTAAAAGATCATTGAAAAATTTCTCTTCGAAATATCGAAAATATTTCCTAGGGAATAATTATTATTAAAATTCAGAAAAATGAAGTATTTTGTCAAAATGCGTACATTGTTGTCGTAAGGGTGTTTGAATACTAAGACACTTCGAAAAACAAATCAATACTCAGCTGTAACTATAAGGGGATAAGACCTGAACTTTATGATTGGTTCAACTGACACACAATGGATGAAGACGAAATATCCACTGTGTGATGTTTTATTCTTAAATATGCATTTATAAGGGGAAATTATTTATTTTAATAAAAGCATTGCTTTAGAACGTGAATTGACACCTAATTTACTATATATATTTGTTAAATATACACGAACAGTACCTTCAGAAAGATAAAGCTGATTGGCGATTTCTTTATTTGTTGCACCTTTAGATAGTAAAGTTAATATTTCCATCTCGCGCGATGTAAGTGATTCAAATCGATGATCTGATGAATCAGAACTTTCAAGCAAATAATTTACGTATGAAAGAGGCACCTTATTCTCATTTATACTTTCCGTTGTTTGTCGCATTTTTAAATATTCTTTTAATATGGGCAAACAGTCTTTTTCATCTAAAAAAGAACGAATATAATTATTAGCTAAACCATATTTTAGCGCTTCATGTATAGCTACGAAAGAAGCTTCAACATTTCCAAGAGCTTTTTCACAAATAGATTCTAGTATAAAGGCTTCAATAATAGTTGAGATTTGTCCTTCTTGCAATGCTTTAGCCTTAACAGGTAATATCATATTCAAAGCATCATTAGTTTGAGATTTGGCCATTAACAAATTTAGAAGTGGCAAGCTCTTTTTCTGCTTGAAGAAGGTTTCCTTCAAGTATAAAACACTTTGCATTCATAGTTTGTAATATATGAATCCAATGTTTTTCTTGTACAAGTTCCATTGCGTTTGTCAATAATAGATGTGCAGAAGAAAAGTTATTGTTCTTTATATATATTTGTGCTTTTAGGAGATACATAGGTATAAATAGTCCAGGATCATTATTGCGAAGACCAGATTCTAGAGCAATTTCTAATTCTTCAGATGCTAATTCAATAGCATTGACTTCATACATAGTCTCAGCTGACAAACCATAGCCAAAAACAGTCATATGCTGATCTTTAAACTCAGATTCTCTCATTAAGTTTGAAAAAGCAATGGCATCGTCATTTATTTGAATCTTTCCTTTTGCACCGATACTTGTTCGTAAAATTTTGTGTTCAAAAGTATTATATTGAATCCGTATATTGTCCCATCTTGAACTTACTAACCCTTTTTTCAATTGCCTTTGAATAATCGCTAACGCTTGTTTAACATCACCTGCTGACGAAATGATCGCATAAGCTTTCACTGTTTCGAAAATACTAGCAACTCCTAGATTTTCTTCTTGTTCCATCCAATTTTCGATTTGTTGTCTCATCTCTAGTTCAATTATTAATATGGCAGCTTCTTCATATTGAAAAGCAGAAATAAGTGCTATTATATCCATTACAAGAATTTCAATCGGAATAGAGTAATTGTTGTTTTTCATAATCCGTACCCAGTTAACAAGAGTAGATGTTTGTCCCAAAGTAAAAATATCAACAAGATATTCTATAATCCACGTTGAAGCTAACGAAAAGTTATTATTTTTTAATAATAATTCAATAGCAGAGATGTAATATCCATTGCGATATAAAATGTCGGCAGCATGTTGAATTATCGTTTGGATTTTTTCTTCAGTATACCTTTTTTTAAACTCTATTTGTAATGCTTCTGCAAATAAATGATGGTATCGAAAAACAGGAGGGTCAGCGTTTAAACGCACGATGAAAAGACCCATCTTTTCTAAATCTGAAAGTATGTTCAAGCTATTCGTTTGATTGGTAAAATTATTACAAACATTCGGGTCTAAAGAATCTAAAATTGAAGTTTGTAAGATAAAATCTTGTAAGTCCTCTGGAAGACTTTTTAAAATATCATCCAATAGATAATCGAATATATATGGATTAGCACCAGTAAAATCATCAAACTTTATTTCATTTGATGAAGAGCTCCTCATTGAAAGTTCAGCTAATTGTATTCCAGCTATCCAGCCTTCTGTCTTTTTTAAAATTATCGGTAAAATAGATGAATTGGTCATCAATAATTTTTTCTTCTCATAAAATTGTTGTAGTTCTTCATAATTAAAACGAAGAAGTTCCATCCCAATTTCTCTGTACCATGGCTTGGTCGTCCATCTAGCTATAGGAAGATGAGGGATCTTTGATCTAGTTGTTATAAAAACATGAACATTTTCAGGCAAATACTCGATGAATTGTGTTAGCATCGAATGAATAGTCTCATTTTTAATTAGATGATAATCATCGAGAATCATGGAGATTTTTTGATTAATATTGCTAATTTCACTTATAAAAGAATCTATTAAGGACTCTAAATTGGATGGATCTTGAGAAGATAATAGTGAGGAGAGTTCTAAATTGATATCAGTTTGTGTAACTTCAGAAAGCGTATTAATAATATATTGCCAAAATCGCATGGGGTCATTATCTGCTGAATCAATCGATAACCACGCTATGGTTGTATTAGTTTTGCGTAACCATTGACTTAATATTGTTGTCTTTCCATATCCTGCAGGTGCGCGTAGTATTGTCAGTTTTTTTGCATAATCATTATTAAGTATTTTATATAATCTATCACGATCAACAGCGTCTTCAAGTGGGGTAGGCATAGTTGTTTTAGACCTTAACCAGATCATCTGCATAAAGGTTCCTCCTAAAATTTGGCTGAGTTATAAATATATATGTTTTTACTATATTCAAATTAATAATATATTTTTTACCACTAAAATACAATAAATTACATATAAATATTTGTAAATTTAGTAGAATGTTGTCGAATAAATGAGGCCTTTATGAGTATGCTAATCTGTTAATAATGTTTGAAATTCTATATTATAATTTTGAATTATTTCATAATTATTGGAGATTTAATACAGCACTATTCTATTTTAGTTTTTCTCTTATAAAATATTTTCATAGGGCGTTCTAGAGGGGTAATGTTGATAATGAAGTAGCTGATGATGAGCAATAATATAACAAATGCATAAAGAAGCATACTTTTTGCATCCGAATGGTCAATAATTACAAGTCGAATCATTGCAGTTATACCGATATAGATGAAATACCGTAGTGGGAAGTGATAGTCCTCTTTGAAGTATTTAACAATCATGGTGATAAACTCAAAGTAGAGAAAGAAGATTAAGATGTTCGCAAAAAAGACCTCATGTTCGTGAGTGGTCTTATGATGACTGAAAAGTATTTCGAAAAAAACAATAAGTTCTTTAACCATTAAAATGGCTAAAAATAAGGCTAATATGATCAAACAAATATTGAGAAACCATTGGAGTATTCTTGGAACTAGATGTTGCATTTTTAACATAATCTCCTTAGACTTTTCCATTCGCATCCCCCGTTTCGATTAATAATCTCTTAGAATCTACTATTGAAGTTATTACCTTATATGTTAATTATACAAAATTATTCTAAAAGGAAAAAGGATTATATATAAATACCACGAAAAATAACCCAAATTTGCTTTTGGCTCATTGGGTTATATAAATAATTAAAAAGATATGCGAAAAAGTGAATTTTTATACTTCTCTATCCCAAAATCGTCCTTTTGCAATACCATTAATAAATGGATTAATCTTTAGGCTGGTTAAATCATAAACGCCTGGGGAATTTAATTTTACACGACTGAATTCGATAGATTTTGGGTGACTTAGTGATAAGGCAATGGGCTTATAATGCTTATATGCAGTATCAATAAATTCTAATGCTCGTGTATCGATATTTGAATCACTACTTATTAATAGCACTGCATCAAATAGGGTTGGGTCTGCAATATCATATGTTTCAGAAATTTTCCCTATTTGATTTAACTCATAAATTTTTTTATCGACTAAACAATAATTTACTTTATTCTCTAATAACTTCATCATCCATTCTCTTAATAAAGTTTCATCTGGTGTTCCGTTAAGTAAAATGGCGACCTTTTTTGTATCCGCTTTAAAAATTGTATTGGCCATGCTAAGGGCAGAAGATTTTTTAGTTGAATCCACTTCATGATTTTCCTTAGGTAAAGGAACACCAATCGTATTGGCCACTTCTTCAGCCATTTGTCGATCAATCTGATTTAAAATAGCTACTGCATTGATCTTTACCATCTCAGTTTTACATTTTCCAATTTCAAAACATAGGGCATTTAATAAATGCTCTTTTTCATACGTAGCAAGAGAATTGTAGAATAATTTTGCTTGGGAGAAGAAATCTAAGAAGCTTTCACTTCTACCTCTAATTTGTCGTCCATCCACTTTTTCTTGATAATGCTCATAGCCACCTTCTTCTGGTGGTACTGGAGCTGGTTGATTGTAGTTTAAGGCATTTCTATGATAGCTAGTTTGACCTTTGTGGATGATCATTTGATGCATTCCGTCGCGCTGATTATTCGTAAATGGACATACAGGTCGGTTAATAGGGATTTGATGAAAGTTTGGTCCACCTAGACGTGAGAGTTGCGTGTCCGTATAAGAAAATAACCGTCCCTGTAAAAGTGGATCATTCGTAAAATCAATCCCTGGAACTACATGCCCTGGATGAAAAGCAATTTGTTCTGTTTCTGCGAAGAAATTATCGACATTTCGATTTAACGTTAATTTTCCAACCAGTTTTACAGGTACATCCTCTTCTGGCCATAATTTTGTTGGATCTAAAATGTCAAAATCAAATTGATGTTCATTTTCTTCAGGAATAATTTGTAATCCTAACTCCCATTCTGGATATTCACCTTGATCGATGGCATCGTACAAATCTTGTCGATGAAAGTCTGGGTTTTTGCCGGATATTCTTTGTGCTTCATCCCAAACTAATGAATGTAGACCTAGTTTTGGCTTCCAATGAAATTTTACAAAATGTGCTTTGCCATTCTGATTTATAAGACGAAAAGTATGAACGCCAAAGCCTTCAATCATTCTTAGACTTCGAGGAATGGCGCGATCACTCATAATCCACATGACCATATGTGCAGTTTCTGGATTTTGTCCAACAAAGTCCCAAAAAGTGTCATGGGCACTGGCACCTTGAGGAATATCTGTGTTCGGCTCTGGTTTCACAGCATGCACAAAATCAGGGAATTTTATCGCATCTTGAATAAAGAATACCGGCATATTATTTCCGACTAAATCAAAGTTACCCTCGTCAGTATAAAACTTAGTTGCAAAACCACGAACATCTCGCACTGTATCAGCTGATCCTTTCGAACCTTGTACAGTGGAAAAACGAACAAAAACTGGCGTGATTTTTGACGTATCTGTTAGAAAATTAGCCTTTGTATAATCTTCTAATGATTCGTATAGTTGGAAAATACCGTGTGCACCTACACCACGTGCATGAACAATACGTTCTGGAATACGCTCATGATCAAAATGAGTCATCTTTTCACGAAAATGAAAGTCCTCCATTAGCGTAGGACCACGCAAACCTGCTTTCAAAGAAAATTCATCTTCCGTCATTTTTAAACCTTGATTTGTTGTTAAGGGAGATTCATTTTCATTATTGATTGTAAATCTCTTTAATTGCTCATCCTTACTATTAGACATATGATTTCCTCCAAATTATTCGACATAATATATTTATGGCCTTATTTGTCTGTTATAAAACGTTTTGGTATATGTAAATAATGTGTCTAAAAAGGACCACACAGATTCAAATTCAATTGAATACAATATTTAAGCAAAATATATAAGAGGTGGGTGTTCGATAAGTTTGTGATGAAAAAAAGGATGTTCGGTTTATTATTAACATGCTCAATTGGTTTAGCAGGATGTTTTGGAAAGTCGGTAAATGATGAAGGAGTAGATAAAAAGATATCAGAAGATGAGCAACAAGTTGAGGTAATAGCAGAAGGAATTGATAAGAAAGTCGAAGTAAATAATTCTAATGATATTAAAATTGTAGATCCAAATACTTCAGAAGTGATCAGAACCTTTTCTCCTGATGAGATATGGTTTGATACTAATTATGAAGAGTATGTGAATGAGGTAAAGGATATAGCAAAAGAAATAGCAAGGGGTACCGAAACAACAAAAGGGTATGACCAAAGGATGAAACTTGATAAAATAGGTGAAGATGAAAGCATTTTAAAAGGAAATCCTTTTGTTATTCTAAAAGAAAATGAACTAGTAGATAGGATTTTGAAGACATCTGTTATTGGTGGTGTCGTAGAATTACCGATTTATGTAACACATAGTAATTATAATCCAGATGAGGTATCAACATTTAGTGAAGTTGCAGTTGCTTCCTATACAACCTATTTTAATCGTACAAAAGAAAAGAGAAACAAAAATATAGAGCTTTCTGCAAAAGCTTTAAACAATATCATTGTTGGAAATGGAGATCATTTTTCATTTAACCTGATGGTTGGACCGAGGGACCAAGCGAGTGGATATCAACCCGCACCTGAAATTATTAATAAAAAACTGGTAATGGGAATTGGGGGAGGAGTTTGCCAAACATCCTCAACGCTTTTTAATGCAATAGATAAAATAAATGTAAAATATATAGAAAGACACCATCATTCAATCGATATTGGATACGTTCCAAAAGGAAGAGATGCAACGGTTTCATATGGTGCTTTAGATTTTAGATTTCAGAATAACAGCGGTGTTCCGTTCTTAATCAAAACATATTATGGAAACAGCTCACTAACAGTTGAAATAAGAACTTCAAAAAAATATGCGGAGCAATTGTTATTAAATGAATAATGTTATTAGCATTTGTTAAGCGTTTATGAAGCTGCTGTCATTTATGTCTTCAAACAATAAAGTCAATATAAATAAGAGGCTGCCCAGTTGTTAAACCAGGGGAGCCTTCTTCAATATCGAATAACAGCTTATAAATCATAGCTTCCAATTGTAAATCAATATTGCCTTATGTTGATGCAAAGGAGAGTCTAAAAGGAATCTCTCAGACACTCCTTCATCTAGGACGCTATTGATATATGATGGCTATACTTTTGTATTTCCTAAAACTTGATCTAAATAGGCAATAATTTCATCTTTTCCACCAGATACAGATTGAGCCCGAGCTTCATCTTTTTCGAGTTTATTTAGTGATTTTTGTATAACATCATGAACTTGAGTTTGAGGAATAACAACTACACCGTCGGCATCGCCAACGATAAAATCTCCAGGTTGCACACTCATTCCACCGACTGCAATTGGAACTTGAATAACACCACCACCAAATTTATTCCCTGCGGCAATCGTTGTACCTAAGCTGAAAACAGGGAAGTCTAATTCCCGAATTGCTTGAATATCGCGAATTACGCCATCAACAACAAGTCCTTGAATGTCCATTCCTTTCATTAAGGAGATAACGAAATCACCTGCAACCGCACGATTTGTATCTCCTTTGGCATCAACAACTAAAATTGCACCGGGTTGAGCGATGCGAATCGCTTCTAATAATGCACCATTTTCTCCGATTGGTAAGCGTACAGTTACTGCACGTCCGGCAATATGAAAGTGATCTTGTAAAGGCTTTATAGCAGCATTTAAATTAGTCGTACCAGCAAGTGCGTCAGAAATAGCGGTAGTTGGTAAAGTATGTAATAATTCATCGATATTAGTCATGTCAAATCCTCCTATGAAATATTGGTTTATATTTTATAGGAGCAGATTATAGGTGGCAATAGTTGGTAGATGAAACTGAGGATTTTAAAGATGAATGAGGATTATAGAAGGATGGATTAAAATTTAGAAAACTTAAATCATAATCAAAGTTGCGTTTAATTGAAAAATTTGAAATGAATTCTTTTCAAAAATTAGTAGAACCACTTTTCTTTCAGTCCCATATGTATATATGGAGGAGGGATAAAAATGGTTTCTACAGAGACATTAATTATTCAAGGGCATTCGTTCACTGCGGTTTCTGTTTTTTTGCCAAAGACAACGTTACTCACTATTTCTAATGACAAAGGGTATATTATGTGTGGAGCTTTAGATGTGGGACTTTTGAATATTAGATTAGCTGACCGTAAAATTGTTGCGGGTAGAGCTGTTGGTGTCAAAACAATTGAGGAATTATTATACGCTCCTTTAGAATCTGTTACGTTTGAAGCAGAAGAACTTGGGATTACAAAAGGCATGATTGGTGAAGAAGCTTTATTGAAGATGATATAAGATACTTACTAAAAAAACAATGCATTCGATAATCGAAAGTGATCCTATTTTAAAGAGGTTTTTGATTAAATACACACTTTTTTGTACAGTCTGACAAAAAAGGAGTGTTAGTAAATGAAAAAAATTCTTTTAATCATTGCAACAATTAGTTTAATAGCAGGATGTTCGGCATCAAAAGAAGGTAGTGAAATGAAAGCTGTTAATGGGGAAAAAAGTGTTACAGCAAAAGCTGATTTTATCAATTCTGAGGGAAAAGATATTGGAACTGCAAATTTAACACAGACTGACCAAGGAGTAAAGATTGACTTAAAATTAAAAGATTTATCTCCAGGTACTCATGGCATTCATATTCATGAAGTAGGTATTTGTGAAAAACCAAAGTTCGAATCAGCTGGTGCACACTTTAATCCAACACAAAAACAGCACGGATATAATAATCCAAAAGGCTATCATCTAGGGGATTTGCCAAATATTCAGGTGGAGGAAGATGGAACTGTAGATGTAGAATTTACAACGAAAGATTTCACGATTGAAAAAGGAGCAGAGCATTCATTATTTGACGATAATGGTAGTGCATTTATCATTCATGCAGACAAAGATGATTATATTACAGATCCGAGTGGAAACTCAGGAGATCGTATAGCTTGTGGTGTAATTAAATAGTAAGGAAAAGGTGTAATGTGTGAATAAGCGTTACACCTTTTCTTATTGATTTTTAATTTTGATCAAAAATAACAGAATTAATAATATGAATAGAGTCCCAATCACCAGATGAGAATTTTGTAATCGCGTATTTTTGGGGGAATAGTTGCTTTTGAATTTCCTTAATAGTAAAACCGCTCTTATGAAGTGTTAAAATTTTATGTTGAATTTCTTCTAAATACTCTTTCTTTGCCGCTAGCATCCTTCGGCCATCCTCTACATATCCTGAGTGTTGACAAAATACATCATCAAATTGATATGCAATTACTTTTTCTAATGATTTGATAATAGTAGGGATACTTTCAGATTGCATGATAACTTTTGTTTTCGGCGTGACATATAGGTCACCTGTAAAAAGTTGTCCCGTTTGGCGATTTAAAAAGGCAAGATGATCCTTAGTATGACCTGGTGTTTCAATAATCTCCCACATGGAATTTCGAGAAGGCATTGTGTCTGAAAAGGGATTAGCGTGAAAACTTTTCCTTCTTCCCCAAAAGAGTTGCCGATATAGGGGATAGTCAGGCTTGTTACTAGCGGCATCCAACGACTTTTTATGAATATAAATAGGAACTTTGATTGTATTCTCTATAAAAGCTGCACCACCTGTATGATCCTCATGATGATGTGTAATCCAAACTTGGTCATAATCTTGTTCCAATAAGAAAGGAGCAAAGTGTTTAAGTAATCTTTTTCCACCAGTATCAATCAGAACCCCATCACTTACAAAACAATGTACATTTAAAATAACCCCTTGAAAAGATAAAACCCCATTAATACTGTTTACACCTTTTGTATTATCCATTTCAATTTTTTTCTTAATTAGCATTTGAAATTTCTCCCTTGTGTTATATGAGATTTTACATAAATCTAAAGGGAATATAAATAATTGTCAAACGAATAGTCAAAACATATAGATTTTTTACATGCAGAACTAAATTAAAATTATATTTATAATAATAAATTACTATAATTTAGGTATTTTAAATGTGATTTGTAAAAAATAGTCTAATAGTAGGTAAAAACTTCAAGGAAAATAATTAAAATGGTCCTGTTGAATTTTGTGAAAAAAGACAAAGGAAAATATAATCCTTTAAAACATGACTTTTGAAATGCTATTTTTGTAAGAAAATTTCTTTAATAAATCTCCCTGTTTCCAAAAAAGGTACTTTTGGGCAATTATTAGAATCATTATAATTTTTATGTGTATATGCTTAATATAACTAGATTTTTACAAATAACAGAAATTATCTCATATTCGAGATTATTATTATACCAAAATATCAAGAATTGACCTTTATAGTTCATTTCACATAAACTTTGTTCGTAAGAAAGTTCCAATGTATTAAAAATAACTTTTAAAATGTAGAGGAGATGGTAATCATGGCAGGACAAATTCGTATGACACCAGAACAACTTAGAAATGATGCGAAAAGATATGGTACAAGTAGTGCTCAAATTGAAGCAATATTAACAGATTTATCTAATTTACAAGATAAATTTCGATCAGAATGGGAAGGTAAAGCATTTGAACAATTTGATGTTCAATTTGAACAATTAAGACCAAAAGTACAACAATTTTCAAAATTATTAGAAGAAATCCAGGGACAACTTCAAACTACTGCAAATGCTGTTGAACAACATGATCTTGAGCTTTCTAGAAACTTTGGGTTACAATAAGTCATTTAGTTTATTCAACGAAGGTTCACAGTCAACACCTTGAAACTCTAGAAACTAGTAAACCTTCTAATATACTTAGAGTAACTTTAGGACCGTTGAATTTACGACGGTCCTATTTTTATAAAAGAAGAACAAATGAGGTGTAGAAATGACTAAAAAAATTAAGTTACCACTTTTTATAGCTCTGGTATTACTTCTTGCAGCAACTATTTCATACATATCTTTTAACTCTGCAACAAAGGAAAAAACAGAAAAAGCAGACTTCAAGATGGATGTTGCTGTCGTTAATCTTGATGAGTCAGTGAACTACAATGGAAAAGAATATAACTTTGGAGACGAATTTAAAAAAAGTTTAGAAAATAATGATGATCATCGATTTCATATAGTAGATGCTGCTGAAGCAGATAGTGGAATTGCCGATAAACGGTATAATATGGCCATTACGATTCCAAATGATTTTACCAAAAAGGCACTTTCAATAGATGATGTATCACCTGAACCTATTAATCTTTTTTATAAATTAAATGAATCAGATAATGAAATAACAAAAGCTCAAGCTCAGAAAATTTCAGGAGACTTATTAAACACTTTCAATCAAAAAGTCATTGATGTTTTCTTTGCAAGTGTTATTGGAAATTTACAATCTGCACAGAAGAACCTAAGTAATATTGTAAAAAAGCAAGATCAATTAGCTGCAAACTATGCATCCAACATCTATGAACCTTTGTATGACTATTCAAGTAATCTAAAAAAAGTAAATGACAGTACTAGTTATACCAAAGATACTTTCAGTGGACTTAACAAAGATTTGAACAATTTCTCAAAGGATGCTCAAAGCAGTCTAGAAGGTGCAACTTCAGTCGATCATACAATGAAAATGATGCAAGAATATCTTTCAGCAGGAAATGACAGTTTTAATAATCTTTTAAGTATTATTGATGAAAATAGTACAGCAGTTGATGCGAATAATGCGGAAGAAACTATACAAATGATAAAAGACCAACAACTTCTATTAAGTAAAAAGCTTGATGAAGACACTACACTTCTAACAACAGAAATTCAAACAAATTTAACAACAACAAACGAGAGCATTTCTCAATATACTACATCATTAAATAATCAAATAAATAATACTATTTCAACAGAAGTCTCTGAATTAGTTACAGATTCTTTAAATGATTCTTTGTCTAATTCAAAGAACAAAGCCAAAATTAATACATTATTACTAGTTCCAAAAAGTAATATTGAAAAGAATATATTACAAACAATCGACCAATTACCATCTTTAGATGAACAACAACTTAGTAATGTAGAAGTATCTCAAACTACAAGGGAGCAATTATCAAAAATTATTTCCGCAGCAAAAAAATATGCGAACGAGATGAATCACCCGGTTTCAACTAGTGGACAATTTTCAATTCAATATTACATTCAGCAGATGAAACAACAACTTATGTATGAAGGTACGATTTTAACAGATGAAGTCAAAATATCAGCTCAAGAAGCAGGAGATAGAACATTTTCCATAAATGCTCCAACTGGTTTTGTGACGAAGAATATTGTATTGACATTACCGAACGGAACGGATTTTACTGTACAACCTGGAACAATCGAATTACCAGCTTTGCCGAAAGGAAAAATTAGGGTGTCCGCAACATTTTCTTTAGTTGATCCAAGTACAGACATTTTGGCACCTGTAAAATGGAGTTGGACATTAGGTAGGCATTACGAAGAAACAGCCCTTTCTAATAATTTGATTACCAAGGTTTCTATCCCAACAAATTCAGTTATTTTAAATGATGAACAGCAAAATTTAGAGACTAAGGAAACCACTGAAGAAAACCAAGCTCAACAAGACGGAAATGAAGTAGATAAAAAAGAAGAAATAGTAAACAACAAAGAAAACTCGATCGAAGAGGAGACTCAAACAACAGAAAATTCAAAACAAAATATTACAAAATCTCCAGGAAAAGATGCTAAAGCAAAAATAAAAACAAAAGAAATTGAAAAGTCATCGGATTCTTCACAAAAAGAAATTACTGTAACAAATGATACTATTCATCATGAAATTGAAACAACACTTGCAACAAAAGATGACATTCCAAATCAAGTTGCTGTTTCTATTTGGAACTATCAACGTTTACAGGCTTTATTTAATTTGTATTTTAATATTGATGTGACAAATCCAGATCAATTTGCTCAGCTTAGCAATAGTACTTTTGAAAAAATAGGAAGTAAGCAACCAGATTCTCTTTATTATGCACTTTCTAATAAAGGTATGAAGGAATTTATCATTTCAATCATTAAACAAACTTTGGTTGATGATATAACGTCTAAGCTTGCAAAAGATATGGGCAATATTAATGATCAGGTAAATAAATACAATGAAGAGTTAAATGAAATAATAGATAGATTTCCAACATTACTGCAACAAATTGATGAAGCAATAATTTCTGCACAACAACAAAATGATGAACTTGATCTACTTTTACCTGCAGCTGAACAGTGGAGAGAAGCAAGTAATAATCTTGTACTGTCGGGTACAGAAATGAGTGACATTAACAATTTATCAGGGCAAGTTAGTATTGATTTGCAGGATGGCATCGGGGATTTATTGGCAGCAAGTAGTTCTGTTGCTGATCGAGCTGAAATAGCTAATTCACAAGCAGATTCTGTTTATGATTCTTTCGACAATATATATCAAACTGCAGAACAAGTGAAAAATGGTAGTTCCATGATTACAACTAAAGCAGATAAGTTAGCTGATGATTTAATCAAGAAAGTTTCAAATGATAACGA
Organism: uncultured Rummeliibacillus sp.; assembly: GCF_934216135.1. Lineage (NCBI taxonomy): Bacteria > Bacillati > Bacillota > Bacilli > Caryophanales > Caryophanaceae > Rummeliibacillus > uncultured Rummeliibacillus sp. Next base: position 35,992 of record NZ_CAKQBI010000026.1, read on the forward strand.
TTATGCGATGAATTTCAGAAATGTATTAGCAAACAGTAAAATAGGAAATAAGCAAAATGAAGCATTATATGACTTCTTATCAAATCCAATCAGTATGGAAAAATCCTCCGTAGAAAATGTTCGTGATACGCGTACTACTTTTTATCTAATCGTTATAGCATCATTCCTTGCTTTATTTACAGCATATGTAATGTCAAGTTTTAAACAATTCACATTCAAAAAGACTGATTTTGAGAATAGCGAAGAGCAAGGCTTGGTTCGAAGTAATTTACCTATTCTTCTCTTTACAACAGCAGTTGCAATAATTGAAGGATTAATAGTAGGTACATTATCTTTAACAGTTAATAAATTTATATCTGTTTCACCCGTAATTTGGATAGTCATTATAACTTTGTTAATGACGCTATTAGTCCTTTTTACAACTTACTTACTTCGTCAATTGAAAATGATAGGTATGTTCTTGATTTTACTGATTATCAGTATGTATATCTTCTTTACAGAAGCACTAGGATTTGACTTTGAACGTTCTCATATTATTCAAGAATTTTCTAGGTGGTCACCATTACATTATTTAGAAGTTAGCATTTCCAATGTTTTAAATAACGCTAACGGTAGCTTTATAACAATTGCTTTCATGTCAATTGCGACTATATTAGTCTTTACTTTGAATTTATTTGTCATAAGATTTTCACAAAAGAAAGAAGAGGCTGTTTATGAAGCATAAATGGTTGTGTGTCTCTATTTTAACAGGGTCGATAATTCTATCAAATACAACTGTTCTAGCTGAAGAAGATAATGGACAACTCAATATTGATATCAATCGTATTAATGAAGATAAAACAAAAGTTGATACAACTGATAACAATGTAGTAGAAACAGAGGATTTATTTACTGATGAAAGTGATCAATTAGAAATGTATATTAAACAAACCGAAAAGAAAGAAGAGAACAGTACATTAAACTCACTCTTTCAAAAAGACTTCATGAATCAAGAAATTGAATTATCAACAACTCAATTATTTCAAGAAAAAATAAGTGTAAGTAATATCCAGTTGGAAGAAGAAAAGAAGGAGAGTCAGATGAATCGCTGGCTCTTTTTCACAATTCTTTTCATCATTATTACGGGGTTATGCTTTGGCATATTCTTTTTACAGAAAAAGCTAAATGTAGGTGAATCAAATGAATAATCATGTGCGAGTTACAATCGATTTTTCTAAAAGAGGAGGACGGACTTACGATATAGCCATCTCAAAAAAAATGACAGTTAAACAGTTATTAATCGCTTTAGAGACAAATTTACATGAGCAAATTGATTTTAATAGTGTTATAAAAATTCCATTAAAGGGGAAAACGCTTCAACCTGAAGATCAATTATTAGATTGTTACATCTCGAATGGTGAGTTACTGATCATTGAAGGTGAACAAGATTAAAGGGGAATTTACAATGGAAAAAAAACTCAAATTAGGTGACATTGAATTAGATGTGGAAAAGCAAGAGGAATCGCTTGTCTTATCGATACCATTAGCCGAAACAGCTTTACGAACAAAACAAGAATTGAAGCTATTAAATCAGGACACGAGCTATTTCTTACATTCAGATGTAAAAGTAGCTGGTGAAAATATAGAATTTCAATATTCTTTAGAGGGGTTTAAATCATTTAGTTCGATTAATCAGTTAGAGAGGGTGGAACAACTTAGATTATTACATAATGTTGGACGATTTTCGAAACTAATCATTGGCCGATCGACAATTGTATTACATCCTGATAATTTAGTGTTCGATATTAATCTAATGCCGTTTATGGTTTATCGCGGTATAAAAAATGTTCTTCCACCTCTAAAAAATGATCACGATGATTTTTTCAAAGCTTATAAATGTTTAGCAATTTCAACTTTTTCAAATGAGTTTCAATTTATAGACTTAATGAATGGTTCATTAGCACGTGCTAACACAACTGCATTTGAAATAGCTGTTCAAAATACTGAAGATATAGAACAACTTGAAGCATTATTGATGGAATACTACCAAAAAGAGTATCAGAAGTCTGTGGAAAAATTCCAAAAGGTTGCGAAGAATCAATTTAAAGGATTTAAAATTGCGACTCTATCATTGTCTATTGTTTGCATTATTCTTTTATCTTTGGTCCTATATGCGTTCAGTTCTAAGATTCCAATTGAAGAATTATATAACGAGGCCAATGCTTCGTATATTAATGAAAATTATTTAGATGTCAAAGAATTATTAAAAGATCAAGATCTTGATCAACTACCTAAAAGTATTAAAAAAATATATGCAATTTCAAGTGTAAAAACAACTGGGTTATTTGATACGCAAAAAACAAATGCTATAAACTCTATCTCTACAATATCAGATGATCGAATATTAAATTATTGGATTAAAATTGCACGTAACGACTTTAGTGGGAGTTTAAAACTTGCACAAAGTTTAGATGTAAATGATTTGAAAAAATATAGTTTGAGTCTTTACCAAAACCAATTAAAGAAAAATACAACAATGGAACAAGAAAAAAAGAATGCTAAATTAGAAGAAATTGAGAACGAATTAAAAGAAATTGAAGATGAAGAAAGAGCTGCAAAAGAAGCAGCAGAATCAGAAGCTCAAAAATTATTAGAAGAAAAGCAAAAACAACAGCAATTAGCAGAACAACAAAAAGCAGATGCTGAGAAAAAACAAAAAGAACAAAAGAAAAAACAAGATAATAAGAATGAAGAATAGGGGAGCGATGAGATGCAGTATATCTTAACAGTAGTTGAAGAAAATCATTTTCATCGCTACGAATTTAATCCAAATCAGCAAGAAAAAATTACGATCAGTTCGGACATAAAAGCTACGATTACTATCCCATTTATGGAGAATAATCTAATTTGTGTGTGGGATGGTAAACAATTAATGGTTAATAATGACCAGTTAAATATTAACCAAAAAAAAGCATTTGCCAATGTAACATTAACGTTTTTAGAAGTTGAGAATACGTGTTATGACCTTTTAGGTGTTACACATTGGACTCTTGGGAATGAAGTGGAAGATACCATTATTGTAAAAGGAAATACTCCCGTAAAAATCATTATCAATAAAGTAAACCAACATGAATATTCTTATTTTACTGTTGAAGGTCATCTATTTGTTAATAACAAATCAATGCTACAAGGAAGCTTCCAAGATGGAGATTTGCTTTCTATCCAAAATATCATACTTTCTATCAATAATGATCTATTGACAGTTGCAAGTCCAGTCGATGGTTGTCATGTACAATTACAAGAAATACCATTCAAAACATTGGAATTTAAAAATACGTATCATCGTTCACCAAGGGTTCGATACCATCAACCAGATGAGGATAAATTGATTGCTACACCACCTTCAAGGCCTACCAAGCCTAGTGAACAATTAGGTCGAATTATTGTTCCACCATTAGTGATGTTGGCTGCAATGTTATTGGTCTCTATTTTTAGGCCAACTGGAATCTACATTATAGTGATGCTATCAATGACAGTCGTAACAGTTATCTATGCAATCACGGCATACATTCGAAATGTAAAAAAGTACAAAAAAGATATGGAAAATCGTGATGTTAAATATAATGCGTATCTATTGGAAAAATCAAAAGAATTATATGAAGTACAAGAAGAACAATTTAAAGCACTTGGATATCATTATCCAAAGATACTTAACCTTGTAGAATTGTTGCGGAAGCATTCTGCAAGAATGTATGAAAAAACGCCTTTTCATAATGATTTCTTATTTTATCGCTTAGGTAAAGGAACAATTGATGCAAGTTATCCTATCAAATTAAATGTAGAGGAATTCACATTAGAAGAGGATCCCTTAATGGAGAAAGCAATACAGATAGAACAGCAGTATAACCATATACAGGATGCTCCAATTATTGCAGATTTGATGAATGGAGCAGTGGGTTATATAGGAAAACGTCCACTTGTTTTGCAACAACTAAAACAAATGATTGCACAATTAGCTTTTTTCCATAGTTACCATGAAGTTCAATTTGTGATGGTTTTTAAGGAGCAAGAAAAATCCTTATGGGAATGGATGCGTTGGCTACCACATGCCAGTCTACAATCTATCAATGTTCGCTCATTTGTCTACCACGAACGTTCAAAAGAACAAGTTATGAATTCACTTTATCAAATGCTTAAAGAAAGAAAACTACAAATAGAAAAGAAAAATGCAAGAGAATTGAATGTATTTATACCGCAAATTGTTCTTGTAATTACAGATGAAACGATTATTTTAGATCATACCATAATGGAACTGCTACAAGAAGATTGCAGAAATTTAGGAGTATCTGTGATTTATGTACAAGATGTTTTGGAATCCTTACCTGAGCACATTTCAACTGTTATTCGGATAAAAGATTCAACAACAGGGGAACTCTTTATCCAAAATGGCGAATTGAAAAAGCAATTATTTGAGTTGGAATCAGTTGTTTCTGATGATTTACTCGAAGAACTAGCTAGAAGATTAGCTGCCTATGAGCATTTGCAAAATCTCGAAAACCGTATACCTGAAAGTATTACGTATATGGAAATGTATGGCGTTTCAACGGTGCAAGAATTGAAAATAGCATCGAGATGGCAAAATCATAAACCATATAAAAGTCTTGCTGTACCACTCGGTTTGAGAGGAAAAGAAGATATCGTCTATTTAAACTTGCATGAAAAAGCACATGGACCTCATGGTTTAGTTGCCGGCACAACAGGATCAGGAAAATCAGAAATCATTCAATCGTATATTCTATCATTAGCTACAAACTTCCATCCATATGATATTGGCTTCCTTTTAATCGACTACAAGGGTGGAGGAATGGCAAATCTATTCAAAGATTTACCTCATTTACTGGGGGCCATTACAAATTTAGATGGAGCACAATCTTTGCGTGCATTAGCTTCTATAAAAGCAGAACTTAGAAGAAGACAACAAATATTTGGAGAAAATGACATAAATCATATTCATCAATATCAAAAGCTTTACGAAGACCATAAAGTGCAAGAACCTATGCCAGAACTTTTTATTATTTCTGATGAGTTTGCTGAGTTAAAAGCAGAACAACCAGATTTTATGAAAGAGCTTGTGTCAACAGCACGAATTGGTCGATCTCTTGGTATACATTTAATCCTTGCAACGCAAAAACCTAGTGGAGTCGTAGATGATCAAATCTGGTCAAACTCAAAATTTAAGTTGGCATTAAAAGTGCAAAATGAAAGTGATTCGAATGAAGTTCTAAAAACAAAAGACGCCGCAGATATTACACAACCCGGTCGAGCTTATCTACAAGTAGGTAACAATGAAGTGTACGAACTTTTCCAAAGTGCTTGGAGTGGAGCAATCTATAAAGGAAATCAAACAGTTGAGGATGTTGAAGACTTTACCATTTACACCATTAATGAGTTGGGCCAATTTGAAGTTTTAACCGAAGACTTAAGTGGCCTTTCTCAAAAAGTCACCGCAAAACAACAAGTAACAGAACTTGAAGCGGTTATAGAGGAAATTCATGAAACAGCAGTATCTCAAAAAATCCAGTCAATTCCAAGACCTTGGTTGCCACCACTTAAAGAACGAATAAATCGATTCGAACTAAAATCGCAACCTAGAAAGAACAATCATTTAATAGCTCAAATTGGTATGTTGGATTTACCACATGAGCAATTGCAAACACCGTACACCATTGATTTTATAAAGGATGGACATTTAGCAGTTTTTGCAAGCCCTGGTTATGGGAAAAGTACGATGCTCCAAACGATTGCTATGCAAATTGCAAATCATTATACCCCGGAAGAAGTACATTTTTATTTACTTGATTTTGGTACAAACGGTTTACTACCATTACGCAAACTTCCGCATGTAGCGGATATGATTCGTTTAGATGAGGAACAAAAACTTCAAAAATGGATGAAACGTATAAATGGACTGATAAAAACTCGTAAAAAGTTATTGAGTCAATATGGTGTCGCTTCAGCTGCTATGTATAAAGAACTAACACATAAACCATTACCTGATATCGTCATTTTCATAGATGTAATGGATGCGGCAAATGAATCCTTATTAAAAGATGGATTTGATGAATTAATGACGAAGATTGCACGGGATGGTGTAGGGCTAGGTATTTTCCTTGTTATGACAGCAAGTAGACAACTAGCCATTCGAACACCAATTCTTATTAACATTAAAACACAAATTGTGTTATACATGATTGATCAATCAGAAAGCAGAAGCATCATGGGAAAATCAGATGTAACAATTGAAGAAATTCCAGGTCGTGCCTTGATCAAGTTAGATGAAGTAGTTCTAATGCAAGCAGCAATGCCGGCAGAAGGGGAAGATGATTTACAATTATCTGAAAATCTGCGCAACAATATTGAAGAAATTAGCCGCAACTGGAATGGTACAAAACCTGCTTCTATTCCAATGGTTCCAGAACGTGTAACAGAAGAATTTTTCTTAGAATTATTGACAGTTAAAAAGGCATACGCTGAAGATAAAATTCCATTTGCTGTTGATATGGAAAATGTAGAAGCAGTATCTCTAGATTTAAGTATCCAACAACATCTATTAGTCATAGCTGATACGGAAAGAAGATTTATGCAGGCGTATGAAGCTATTTTAAATTCTATGGAAAGGTCAACGTTCAATCCACAGCTACTAATCGTCGATCAAGTAACTGCTTTGTATAGCTCACTTCAAACATATAAAGCACAATATATTCAACAAATTGAAGATATAACAGCTTTAATCGAACAGGTGTTAGAAGCAATGAAAGCTCGACAAGAATCTTTTGTTGAACAAAAGGAAGATGGTATTTCTTCATTACGTGAATTTACGAAGCAATTGAGTCCAATTGTTCTGTTATTTACTGATATGGAAGCCATTAATAGTCAGTTGTCTTCTACCTTACAATCACAACTAGCTAAAGTTATTTCAGATGCAGCACCATACGGTATCCATTTCATCTTTGGTATGAAGAGCCAAATGGCAAGAAGTTATGATGAAGTTTCAACAGCATTGAAAAAATTGAATACAGCTATTTCAATGGTACGTTTAAACGATCAAAATGTGATTGAAGTTCAAAGACCATATCGTGAAAAAGAATTAAATGCATATGAGGCTTATATGATTCAAGGTAATCATACGGAAAAAATGAAAATCTTATCAGCGTTGCAAGTGGAGGTGATCTAAATGACTTGGGAAGATTTGAACATTTTCAATTGGGGATTAAGTAATTATGAAATTAAGGCCAAAAACTATCGTCAGCTATCTCGAGCATTGTCAAACGACAAAGAAAGCTTGCAGGATAGGATTATTGATAACATTGAAAAATCAACCAATGCTTATAAGCAATCACATCCTAATTTGAGTGATGTTGGATTTCCGACTGAATTATATAAAACAAAACAAACGCTAGTTGATCAAAAAATGGAACAATTAATGGACGACTTAAAGAATGAAAAAATTAGCTACACAACAGCCATTACTATTGCCAACGAACGAGCTGGATATTACCAACGTTTAGCAGAAGAGGAAAGACGTAGAGAAGCAGAGGCTCGAGCCAGAGAACGAGAAAAAGCTGCAAAGGGGAAATAATATGTCTCAAAATGTTGAAATAGACGGAACTAGTTTGAGTAAGGCAATTGAGCAAGCCAAAATTATAAATCGTTCTTTACTGGATGCACATGCAAGTGCGGAAGGATTTAGGAGTACATTAAGTAGTTCTCAATGGTCGGGTAGAACAAAAGATGAATTTCAAGCGTTTTTAGATATCCTTATACAATACCATTTTGATCTGTGTGATGCTGCAGATAAAAACTTAAAAGCATTAGAAAATCTAAAAAAGCATATGGATCAACTTATGAATGAACACATAGTCAATGAGGTGGAGGGAATTGGATGACAGCATTATATACAGCTGAAGAATTACTATTATTAGCTTCCGCATTTAAATGTCAAATGTTATTTGGACTCCCAGATCGACAATTGCTTGTGATGAAAAATCCACAAGGCTTTGAACAGGCGAAGCAAAGCCTTATTGATAAGGAAATTATGACGGTTGATGGAAACTTAACAACTGACGGCGGTATGGTCATTCAACTTCTAGAGCAATATGCTATAAGCAATCGTTATATCCGATTAGATAATCTTATGACAGGCTTTGGAAAAAATGGGCATCTGATTACCATTAAATGGTGTGAAGATGGAAAATTTCAATTGTATATGCATGAGGATATAGCTTTATTAAAAAGGATTATGGAAGGATATCCACTTTTTAACCGAGAACCAAAACCAGAGGACACAACCTATTTGAAAAAAATTATTAAGCAAAATGAAGTCGAGGAATATTTTGAACAAGAAAAACCAACTGTTCAACTAGAGTGTTTTAAGATTAACTATGAGGAAAAAACAACATCTGCAGAACAGTGGATTCTCTTTGAAAATAACGGAAAACTTCAAGGAATCGATATCAACCAAGAAACCGCCTATCAACTAAGTCAATATTTTCTTGTAAAGAAAATTTATGATTTTTATCGTTTTCCTTATAAGGAGGCGGATTTACGGTGACTCAAGAAATAAAAATGAATGTAGAAGAGATGATTTCATTTATCCAATACATTCAAAAAATTATAACTGAGCTTGAAGATAAGATGAAACCAGCGATTGAAGCCTTAAATGATATTAACTTTTATCAACAAGGAAAGGCGAAAAAAATAATGGGGACATATGACGAAGCTAATAGTCGAATGCTTGAGTTAAACAATTTATATAGTCGTGCTTTTTCAATAGTCAACGACATTATGAACAGTATGATTGAAGAAGATCAGGCATTAGCAACGGAGATAGCTAAAGGATTGGGGCTGATGGATGAGTGAAGCTTCTGTATGAAGATGAAAAATGGAAGAAAATCGCCTCTGCATTAGAAAATGTCAATGAAGCCCATAAGTATGACAATAAATATGAAGATGCAGATGAATTATTCGAAGATTCAAAAGGCGAAATTGCTGAAAAAGATGTTGATGGTGCCATCTCTTTTAATCCTAAAACCTATCAACCAGAAGCAAAACCGATTCGTCAAAACTATAAAAAACTCTATAATTATGCCAAAGGAATTGGTAAAATTATAGACGAAAAGGTAGATACACCCTTTTATGAGGCAATCGATGAATACATTCAAAAGATGACTGATTTAAATGTCACTGCGTATCAAACAGCCAATACGATTAACGTCCAGGAAGGTTCCTTATTCTCAGGTGCAAAAGATAAAATTACGCTAAATGATCTATACGATACGGATACAATCTACTCAGCCAAACTCAAAACAGAGTTCGAAACTTGGAAAATCCAAAATCCAAGTGAAACAGCATCAGAAGAAGATTATCGTACAGCCGCACTAAACAGCGGCGCATTCGAATACGAAGGAATCCGAGCGGGACAAGAGAAAAAAGAATTTTGGTTTAACCTGATTGCAACAGGTGTGGTAGTCGGTTTGGCTATAGTTTGTCCACCCGCAGGCTTAGCCGCAGGGGTTATTTATACGACCATCGACGCGGTAGGAGCAGTCAAAGGAGAAGACCTCATTTCAGGCAGAAAACTGTCCGATGAAGAAAGAATGATGCGCGGTGCATTTGCGATAGTACCTGGTGCCGGTGGACTAGCGGCAAAGTCATTACTAAAGCACATGCCAGCCCTAGGAACGGTAATGAAAACAGTCTCTAAAACAATGGATGATGCCGTCAAACCAATTAAAACCACAGTGGATAACCTGACTATAACGGGAAAGCAAGCCGTAAAAACAACGGTGGCAAAAACACAACAACAGGCATTGAAAGCTACGGATAGTGTAAAATCGGTCAAACAATCAATGGAAACGTCGTTTAACAAAACATTAGAACACGCCAAACAACTTGGAAAAGCTCATATAGACCAACTGAAATTTGCCCTGACTCATCCTATTATTGCCACAGTGACATCAAAAGAAGGACAAAAGAGCATTCGAGGAACTGCTAAATTTATTGATAACGTATTCCGTCCAGTTGAAGTAAGAACCGTACAAACCACAACAGGTAACAAGGTATTTGCAGGTTTTGAACGAGGCGAATCGTCTGGTAAACTAACAGAGAAAGCTGAAAATTATATAGCCATAAAACAGGCGGAGAAGGATGCTATAAAGGAATCTAAGGGTACGGGTAATACAAAAAAGCATTTAGATGATGTACCTAGAATAAAAGAAATTGAAGTGAATTTTAATAGAAATGTAAAACATGATTCAGAAGAGTTTGCTAGACAATTAAAAGACCAAGAAAAAGGAATGAATGAGTTAACGGTTGATGAGTATCTAAAAAATAGAGAAAGATATATTGCTGAGGGCCGAGCGTTAGAAGGTAATGTTGCTCAACAAACCGCTCGAGAAGAAGCATTTTCTGATAAGCTTGCAGAACTTATGGCTAACGGAAAATCGTTTGATGAAGCAGAAAAAGAAGCTAAAGAATGGCTGAATACCCAAGCAGCACTTCATAATCCAGATCAAATTGCAGGTGGAAAACCAGATAAAATTGGTGGAATGGGGCATAAGGGCATTAATTCTTCAATTGGTTCCCAATGGAGATATAGAATTGATGTTGTTGATGAACAAATAAGAGAAATGGCAAGAAGTATGACACCTGGGCAATTAAAAAACACTTATTTGAATGTAAAACTGACACACTAAGCCCAGGGGTGAAATGTCAATCATAAAAATTATTGAAATTGGAAATTATTAAGCCATTCAACACCTGAAGCTCA
>NZ_CAKQBI010000027.1:0-45744 GCF_934216135.1 uncultured Rummeliibacillus sp.
CGTTGTGGTCTTTGTAACAGTAAGTTTGGTTCCATTCGGAATTGTCGCCAATTTTGTTGTTTTTGTTGATGCTGATTGTCGTAGGTTGACATTCGCTGTTGTTTTCACTGTTTCTTTTACGGAAATTGTTGTATTTTTAGGTTCTTCGTTTAATTTTAAATAATTTTTTGCTACCCAGCCCACATGATCTTGCCATTGTATTTTAGCCCAATTAATGCCGTCAACCTTTTTAGTTGAAATAACTTTCACTTTATTTCCTTTTTTTAATACAAAGAGCAGTTTACCATTTAAACCAGCTGCTTGACGGAACTTCACGTTTGCTGTTGTTAAGTAGTTTGCAGTTGCTGCTTTTGCTTGTAATTCTTGCAAATTGAATGGATTTTCAACATAAAAAGCTGTTCCGACAGAACCTGTAATTGCACTAATTAACACTAATTTCGATAATTTTTTAAATGACAAAGTAAAAATCCCCTTTTATCTCTTTATTGATTAGATTTTTGTCAGGTACAACTATTGATCCTTCTCCAACAAAGAATAATTCTATATTGCAAGTCAAATTAATGAATGAGTTATCATTCAGTTAATTTCCATAACGTTAATTTTTAGTATAAAATTATTAATTTATTTATATTTTAAATCATATTCTATTTTCTGCTTGCAAGAATATGAAAATAGGCTTATAGTAATCGCAATTTTATAGTTATAAAACGCTAAAACGAATGACCCTAATAACTAAGCATTTCCATATATTTCATTCTAAAAATCCTGGAGTATTGGTTTAACTTTTTTGACTTATTTATCTTATCTAACTATACTAAATGTTTTTTACATAACATTGTATATGTGTTTGATCTTTATAATTTTTATAAATAGCCAAAGCTAATACATTAAATACCTACCAATAACCTCTATCTGTAAGAATCAAATTCTACGAACATATTTAAATTATTTCATGCCTTATTTAAGCAATATAGATAATATATACCCTTTGCATAGTTTAAATGAATAAAACCTAATTAGTGCATCTTCTAATTATTTTTTTAAATATTTATTCTATGTAAAAATAGTAATACTTTTAGTGGATAAACTATCAATAGAGACCAATGACGACACCTGAATAAGTATAGCACCAATATGTAAAATTATGTATATATCTTTATAACCACCATGGTAATAATGTTATATTATGGATATGCAAAAAAAGAAAAGACCATTTTCTATATAAGAAAATGGTCTTGGTAATTTTATTATTATAACATATTCTCTTTTAAGAATATGACCAATGAACTAGCTATTTCTGGTGTAACACCATGTCCGTCTTCAAAACGTTTGAATGTAACATCTGCACCGTTTTCAATAAAGAAGTCTCTACTTGCTTCTCCCCATTGATATGGAAGTGCCATATCATATGTACCATGTGATATGAAAACAGGCATACCTTCAATAGAATGTTTTTTGTATTCATTTTTAACGAATTCCGGAATATAACCGCTTAATGCTACAATTCCAGCTAACTTTTCTTTTCCCATTGCAAAAGCTAAAGATTTTGCTAAAATTGCACCTTGACTGAATCCCATTAAAAAGATTTTTTCTGCATCAATTGAATATTCGGTAAGAGCTTCTTCTATAAAATTCATAATATGGAGTACAACTTGATCAAATACTTTTCTATGAGGTTTGCCAAACTCTTCAATTGTAAAGAATGCATAACCTGGTTCATGTATGATGGGGCCTTGTAGACTAAATATGTGACATTGATCTTTAATATCATTTAATAATCCTGGTAAATCATGTTCGTCGCTTCCCATACCATGCATTAAAAAAACGGCAGGATATAATTTTCCATGCTCCATATCTTTTGGCGCAGAATGTATAAATGTGAATGGTGAATTCATTAATATCTTCCTTTCAGGATAATCTGGTTCTATGATAACATACTATTTTTTTAAGTCATAACAAGCTTTCTCGAATTCGACAATTTTTCACATTAAGCATAGAAATAAAGTAGGAATAAGATGTATGATATGAATAAAGATTGGGAGGCGTTATCATGGATAGTTTTTTACGAACAGATACTCAAAGAGAATTAATAGCAAAGCTTGAGGAATTAATCCCTGTTTTTCAAAAGCGTGAACCTCAATTAGACATTCGAGGATCTTTTCCATTTGAAAATCTTGAGGATTTGAAAAAAATAGATTATACAAAATTGACATTACCTAAGGAATATGGTGGTCTAGGTCTTGGCTTATATGAATATATTCTAGCTCAAGAAACTATTGCAGTTGGATGTGGTTCTACAGCTCTTGCTCTTGGTTGGTCAAATGGTACGATTCTTGAATATGTGGAAAGTCAACATTGGAATCCAGAAGCAGCTAAAATCGTACTAAATGCCATCGCGGATGGTGGCCTTATCAATACAGCAGCATCAGAAAGAAATGCAGGGAGTCCAACTCGCGGAGCTTTACCTACGACAACTGTTGTAAAAGATGGCGATGAGTTAATTATTACGGGAGAAAAAATCTTCACATCTGCAGCTCCGGCCCTAACTCATTTCATCATTACTGCCACAAATAGAGATAATGAAGTGGAATCTATACTTGTTCCAAGTAATACTAAAGGCATTTCATTGGAAGATTCATGGGATTCACTTGCGATGAGAGGAACTGCCAGTCAAACGTTGATATTAGATCATGTACGTGTTCCAAGTACATACATTTTACAAACAAGCGCTCAAAGAGCCAAAGGAACGAAAGGTTGGCAATTACACATTCCTGCATGTTATATAGGGATAGCAAGAGCAGCTCGAAACTATGCGATGAAATTTGCTACATCTTATATTCCAACTTCTTTAGGTAAACCTATTGCTGAAGCACCTAATATTAAGCACATGATAGGAGAAATGGAACTAACTCTCACAACAGCAAGACATATGTTATATGGAACGATCGAGAGATATGAACATTGTGATGATAAAGCGAACTTTAAGGAACCTTTAGAAGTTACAAAAATTCACGTAACAAATGCTGCGATGAAAGTTGTTGATCTTGCGATGAGAATTGTAGGGGCAAGGGCATTATCAGAATCCAATCCAATGCACCGTTATTATTTAAATGTGCGTGCAGGATTATATAATCCTCCGATGACTGATGTGATTCAAACAAAATTAGCGAATGAAGCAATTAATACGTTTTTGAATAAATAGAAGCAAAAAGCCGATTCTCAACTAAGAGGATCGGCTTTTTCATTCGTAGAAATCCATATACTTTTTATCTCCTTATATTAAGCTAACCTATATTCTATTGTACCTGTGTGGAATTCGCACATGCATTTACGAGATCTTGCCGTCTTCCGCTCCACAATTATTAATGTTGCTTTGAGCTAAAAATTTGATCGTTTTTTCTGTTATTCATAATCGTACCTGTTTATTTAATTAAGCAATGATAAATTTTAGAGATTTCATTGAATCACATTTAATTTCGATTTTCTAGAGAATTAACACATTTTCCTTCACTGTGTTTTGTCTTACCTTCAAAAATATCTGTAACACCATCAGATAATAATTTATCTTTTTCACAAAATTGTTTAACTGTTTTCCTTTTTTTGGTGATTCCATAATAGTATGTCACATCTTGTTCATCTTTAAAAATAACCATGTAATGGCCATGATAAAAATCTTTATTTATAATATATTTCGGCTCTACGTAACTTGCTTCCATTATGTCCTTTTTCGTATAACCCTTTTTCTCTAAATAGACTGGAACATTTTTATTTGCTATATATTTTGTATAAGGATTTCCGTTATTTAATACATAAAAGAAACCAAAAGGAAACGCCACGATAATGAATATAATTAGACCAACAGCAAACCATATAATTTTCTTCTTGATATCATTTTCCTCCCTATTAATAAGGCATTAATTTAGAGTTTAAAAAAACTTTACTTAAAGTCGTGCCTCAATTGTTGTTCGATGAAGTCAAACTTGTTCGTTTATTGGTATTTACATTATTTACTTGAACCCATATTTTAAAAGCTAACTGATCGTAACAATAAAATTATGAAATATATGTAAAATAACAACTGACCATAATGAACCCGTCTTCTTGTAAACAAAACCAAAAAGTAAACCAACAGCGAAAATATATATATGACTCCCAAACACGAAAAACTCTGAATTATAAATCCAAATTGGATAGTGTATTAACAAAAATAATAAAGCTGTAATGATATTCGCTTTCCAAAAAGTAAATTTTTTATTAATCTCTTGTAAAATTAATCCCCTGAAAACAATTTCTTCAGCAATACCTGCCATAAGAAAAGAATTAAGATAGTCGTCAAAAGACAGTGAAAATTGAAACGATTTTCCATTAAGAATATAAGTTACAAATGCAAAATATAAACCAAGCACGAGTGATAGAACTGCTCCCCATAGTAATCCTTTCTTTACATTAACATTCAGTTTTAAATAGTGAACTGGTGAATTGTTTAGATAGTATTTTATATATAACCAAGCAGGAACTATCCAAATTAAAAACTTAACTATTGCCTCAAATATCGCTGAGGTTTTTTCATCAAATAAATCAATATACTTTACAAACCAAAGTTCTTTTAGAGCCCACATCAAGTAAAATATTAATAGATACATCAGCATTATTTTTACTTCACTAATTCTATCTCTTTTTTTGATACTTAACTTTGATTGCATAACCCCCTCCATAAACCATAAATTTAAAATTTAAAAATTTGCTTAGATTACCAATAGAAATGAACAAAATGAATATATTATTTTCTCGATAAGATCTCAAAACTGCTGTGATAATGTGGTTTACCATGCGATAAATCCAAAGAATATGAATTGGAAAAACTAATAATTTCATATTCAGAAACTAATCCTTTAAACTCAGTTTCCGTGAAATAATGTAGATTCATGTTTTTGTTATGATTAAAATATGTATTCTCATCTATTTCTTCATACTTTTTCTTTATACTTTCAATACTAGGTTCAGCTATATTAAAAGCAGTTATGTAAATAAGTCCATTCTTTCGCAAGCCTGTATTTACTTTATTAATAATTTTGCTTATTTCATCTGGAGTGAAAAAATTTAATACATTTGATAGGATGATTAAGTCGTATTTTTCAGAAGAAATATCAAATGATAGAATATCATTTACACTTGCTTTTAACTGAACACCATACTTATTAGATAATTCTTTACATCTTTGAACTGCAGTTTGCGAGAGGTCTATCCCCTCTACTTCAAAGCCAAGCTTCGCAAAAAATAGTGCGTTTCTACCTTCACCAATTCCTATATCCAAAACCTTTCCGTTTTCCGGTAGTAATTTTACATATCTAGTCAACACTTCATTTGGCTTTAATCCCCATAAAATGTCGTTTGATTTGTAATCCTCTTCCCAATTATATTGATTCATAAGTACCTCCACCCACGCGAAATTTTTATAAAGAAAATAATTCAATTTTCAATTTAATAAACATATAATAATAGAATATCGCATTTACAATACATAATTATACCACATATACTTTTTAGAGGGATTTATCAAATGAATTTTAACGGAGGTTTCAATGAGGAAGTATACAGGGATTTTATCAATATTATTGCTTCTTTTTAGTATCAGTTCACTTTTCTTAGGGTCTCAATTCAAATTTTTTTCTGATTACTTATACCAAATTATGTTTCTTTCATATATATTATCTTGGATCTTTACACTTATTTCAAAAAAGGGCATCTGGAAAACATTATCTCTAATTGCATTAATACTCGTCTCTATTGTATTCATCGGATTCTTTCTAATAATGACTATACTTTGGGATAGACCATAATCGTTCTTCTTTATTTTAGGTTGATTTATAGCTATTTTGCGTCTATAAAAAGTTTCCACGAATTAAAGGATTACATCACGAAACTATCAATGAACGTCAGAACACCATCATAAGAAAATTGGATGAAACATTTTCAAGGTGTAGGTCGCTAATTCGAGGCCATCTATTAAGTAAGCAAACAAACTTTGGTTTACCAACATTTGTTTGCTTTTTCTTTTTAGAATACTTCTGTACAACCTTTTATTGGGGCAATGCTCTAGAATTTTTCCGATTCTTTTACTGAAATACTGTTATTTTTTATAAGACGATAGTGAAATTATTTAATTTCGAGTATTTTTCAAATTTATATATAAATCTAAGGTAAATTTCCTATACTAATAACACCATTCACAGGAGTGTCATCATGATTTCATTCATCCTAACTAGAAACCGATACTTAAAGATTTAATGCATTCATTCAAAGAAAAAGTGTTTTTATCTTTCCTATCAACGTTACTTCTCATTAATTTACCTAGTGTTCTCTATTACACATAAATTGAAGGCTGGCGCACTCTGGAGGCGACCTACTTCTCACGGGTTAGCTTGATCCCAAGTAGCCTTGAAATTGAGCTATTTCCGCGAACCAATCCAAGAAAAATCTTTACAATGTGATGTATTTAATAGTCGGCGTAGGAGTCATGATTGGGCTTTTGGCGATTAATGCAAAAGAGTTCATTAATTTTGTTTAATAACTTGATAAAAAAGAACATCCTATGGAGAGTTTGAAAGAAAAGTGCGACAAGGAGAGCTTGCGCTTATAGCGAGGAGTGATATACAACGATTCATTTGTTCGATATCAAAAGGATGCTGTTGGTCATTTTGGTGTTAAATCTAATAGATGGCATTTGTACGGCTTGGGGACTCAGCAATCAATGGATTGAAGAAGCGAACCCACTGTTGAGTTCGTTTTCGCCCTTAACGATTCTTGGAATAAAGGTTTTCTTATCTGGTTTCATTTTGTTTTTGTGGAAATCAAATTTCCCTACAAGGTTAACGAATGTTTGGCGTGTAGTACTTTCTTTCATCATGTTCTTATATAGCGGGATATTCTTTCTACACATGACATGGATGGTTCTTGTGCTAATATAATTTGTTAGAAATATAGTCCCTCAATAGACTATAAATCTGTGAATTAAGATACTACACCAAATAATCTATATATGAATTCAATCTCGCTTTTGACAGACTTCTCCCTTTTGGGAAGTTGTCCTTTTCTGAACGTATGTATAAACTATAGATAATTTGTTTGGTTGTTCGAAATGTTTTTGTTCCAAGCATAGAACTATCTGTTTCTTAATTTATCCTACAAGGAGGCGCTATATGAATTGCTCTTTCTTTATAACCAAGTATACGCGGTGAAGTTTTCCTAACAACCAAAGGCAAAACAATTTAATAGTTTAAAAAGAATTAGGGGCTGATCCACTCATTTTGTTAGCCCCTAAGCCTTATATCAAATCATCATACCTTCAACAAAATCTTGCCTTGATATTGACGGCTTTCCATCAAATCATGAGCCTTAGGTGCATCACATAATTCAAATATACGTGCAATTGGTAGTTTTAATAAGTCTTCTTCAAATAGTTTACATACCTTTTCAGCAACAGATTTTAAACGTTCAGGATGGTGTTTTCTTGTTGTTCCTAAGCTGAACCCTTTTACATTTCTACAGCTTGAATGAACATCACTTGTTTTAAAATGACCTGCTTTCCCACTACTATTTCCAAATTGTACGAGTGTCCCATAGAACGCTAAACACTCCATGCTTTGACTTGTCACATCACCAGCGACAGAATCGAAGATAACATTGGCACCTTCTCCATCTGTCAAATTTAATACAGTTTCAACAAATGTGTCATATGTAGTCACTACGTCTGCACCTAGTTCTTTTACATAGGCTTCTTTATCAAAATTCCCTACTACACCTATAATTCTTTTTACTTTTGCTAGTTTTGCAAGTTGAACAAGCATTGATCCCACTCCACCAGCAGCACTATGAATGACAACTGTATCTTTTTCTCGTACTTGTCCTATTTCATGAATAAGTATGTATGACAATATTGCAACTGTTGGAAAAGTTGCTGCGATTTCAAATGACAGAGCATCAGGAATTTTATAAACGAGGGCTTCTGTTGCTACTACATATTCTGCGTAAGAGCCATTCTTCGGAAAGGCAATCACTCGGTCCCCTTTTGAAAAAGAACTGTTTTCACCTACTTCCTCAATTGTCCCCGCTATATCTAAACCTAAAACCATTGGAAAATTCCCTTTATCTTTCTTTCCCGTTCTATTTTTTATATCTGCAAAATTCACGCTTGTAAAGGCTGTGCGAATTAATACTTCACCCTCACCCAATACAGGTTTTACTACATCTGTATACTTTAAAACATTTGAATCACCGAATTCATTTTGAATAACTGCTTTCATCATAATTCCTCCCTCGTATTATCTCTCTAGGGTGTTCTTTATTGGTTCATTATTTTTTAATGAATTAATCCCCATCAAACCAACAATTACAATAACTCCTCCTCCAACTAAAAATATACTAGCTGTAGAAAGAAGAGGTAACACACTACCGATGACCATTAAAGATAATGTATCGCTTGTATAATTAATAGACGATGATATGCTGAACATTTTGCCTAACATATTACTAGGAGCATGCTTTTGGATGATGACAATTCTTGCAAGGCCTTCACTCGCCTGGCCTATTCCAATGATAATTGCCGCTAAATAGATAACAAAAATAGTTGGTGATAACCCCATTATTAATAAACCAATACCCCATAGAGTGATTCCTATATTAAAAACTATTATTGGATTAAAACTTTTCAGTGTACCTAGAATAATAGAAGTCGAGAATGCTGCAGCCCCAAGTATTCCTGTAATAATTCCGAATGTTGAAATATCTTTACCTAAATTAGAATCTAAATAAATGGGCAATCCCACACGCCATAATCCTGTATTGATCAGTATACTGATTCCTTGAACAAATACAATGAAGAGAATACTTCTATTTGATGTTAAGAAAGCTAAAGTAGATTTAATTTCGCCTATTGTTCCTTGTTCACTTTGATTCGTATCAAAATGAGTATGATAGTTAATCAGTAAATGAAAGATAATCGATATACTTATTAAAATAAATGCTATTGTTATAATGTGAATTTGATCTGTAAACTTAACAACTATACCTACTGAAGCAGGAATTAGAATGCTAGCACCACGTTGAATTGAATCTAAAAGGGCGTTACTTCTTTGTAATTTATTATTCGTAACTAATTCTGGCAACAAAGCTCGAAAACTAGGTTCTGAAAAACAATTTAGAACACTTATTAAGATTGCTATACAGATTAGTAAAACATAATTTAGAACCCCGGAAAAATACATAATCGGAATAGCACCAATTAAAATCGCAATTAGAAAATCACAATTAATCATTAATCTTTTTTTGTTCCATTTATCAGCTTTCACGCCCCCATAAATACCTAAAATAATAAATGGCAAAGTTTCAGCCATAACCATGAAAGACAAATACAATGGTGAATTATTCGTTAACTCCATCGTTAACCAAATTAGTTCCAAGCTAAATAATATTAAAGAGCTTCTTTTAAAGAATCTACCCATTAATAAAAAGATAAAATTTCTCTCACTTAAAGTATGTTTAAATGGAAGTTTCAATTGCAAGCATCCTTTCCGGTAAAGCTTACAAGTCTATTAATAAGATTGTTTTACTTCGATGCATAAAAAGTTAACTCCTCTTCTGAATATGGTGGTTCTTTACGAATACCAGAAAATAATGACTCATCAACAGGTATATTGAGCATTTGACCAACCTTAATCGCAAATTCACGATACGCGAAGGCGATTGCAGTAATGATATTTTTATCTACAGTAATTGGTTGCCGAACAGCATTCCTTTTAGGCAGGAATTCAAACATCTCAAATGCTTCCTCAAATAATCCTGAACTAAATTTTGTATCTTCTAACAATCCTGCTTTCGCTAACAAAACAGGAGAACTTGAAATACTTGCTATTAGAATATTCTTATTATTTTTTAGAGTTTTTAATAATTGTATATTACGTTCATCTTCTATCGCTTCTTTAAAATCAATCATTCCCGGTAAGACAAGTACATCATATTCATCTTGATTGAATTCAGCAAAGGTCTTATTCGGAATAACTTGGATATAATCCTCACTCATATAAATCTTATGTTCTGCTCCGAACACATCCAACTGCTTTTTATGAAACATAAACAATGACGTGAGACAGGTAACTTCTTGTAATGAAAAATTTGGATATATCATAAGTGCTGCCTTTTTCACAAAATTCCTCCTTTGAACCTTAACTTTCACTATGATTAATAATACCTCGATTTGTTTTAATGAATATAGGTGCTACGATTCCCTTTTTGTTTGAGAAAATCCATCTTCTCCCCACAGGGGCAACAATTATATAAACGCCATCTTCATAATCACCCATAAAGTTTAGGTATTGATCATACGAAATCGGTTCATTATTTTTGGATGATATACCTAGTTTCTGAATCCTTTCGATATCCTTTTTAATATCTTGTGAGGTTAATCCAATTTCACTTATATTTACAACATGCATTGGTGTAAATATTTCTTCCGTTGCAGGTGCAGTTGTTTCTCTAGCAATATACTCTACAATATTGCCTGCTGGATCTTCAAAGTAAAAAGATTTGGCTTTCGATTCAACAAATTGCACTTCATCTTCACCCTCTTCTGTCGCTAACGATATTCGTTGTTGAATCCATCTTTTTGCCTCGTTAAAAAGATTTGGTGGAATATTAAATGCAAAATGATAATAATAAGAATGATTTTCGGCCTTGTGCAAAGTTAAGACACTACTGCCTGTTTGAAAATTTGTGACTATATTATTTTCAGAAATACATCTAAACTCCAGAACATTCTTATAAAAAGAAACCGTTTCTTTGTAATTCGAAATATAAAGCTCAATTTGTTCAATTTTCACATTAATCGCCTCCTTTTCTCTATCATAAATTGGAAAAGGAAGGATTAACATACATCATTAGATTGAACTTCAAGTTTAAGATCCAAAACTATAAATTTATACTTGCCATATTTAAAACATTATTTTTGTTTTCTTTTTCTTCGGCCATATAAAATAAGAAATCGTAAAAAGAAAATCAATGCCTAGTACTAGCGCCCATATTTTAATCACCTCAAGTAGTGCTTCAGTTCGTGTTGTATCTTTTATTAAGCTAATCATCATTATTATTAAGCCAGCACCAAGTAGAAATGATAATATGTGCTTACTAAAACCTTTTAAATAATGCAATGCATAGTCCATTCCGGATAACATAACTGGCTTTGTACCTTCCTTTTTAACATAGAAAAGGAATCTCTTATCTGCCCAATCAATCATGCTTTTTCCAAATCCAATTGATATACCGATATAAACGGCAGCGATACCATGCGCTACTGTCGCAGTAGCACCACGATATAAATCGATAGTTGTTATGATTAATAAAATTAAATCAATAACGGGTGTTAAAGCCATTAAAAATAGTCCTAATTTTTTGCGATTGAACACATATCGTGTAACAAGTCCTAAAACAATAACGATCCAAAACATAATTTCACATGCTACAATCATCCATGCTACAAAATTCAAAGAAACCCTCCATATCTAATTATTTTCTATAAGTCTTTATATAATATCTCCCCAGGTAAACCATCAATCTCGCATACCTTTAGAGAATGAAAACCTAAGCTTATTAATATTTTCCTCGATGCTACATTATTTGGGTCAATAATGGCAGTTAATTTTTTTAATCCATCTTCTTTTGCTTTTTCAACTAAGGCATTAGCTATTTCACTACCAAATCCCTTTCCCCAATATTTTGGTAGTAGCATATAGCTTCATTGTCATTATCTTTATTGAAAGTTAGATTACCTGAACCTAGAAATTCATTTGTGGCATTATTAAAAACTTTGAAGCTTCCATACTTATCAAAAAGCGTATTTTGTTTAATAATTTTATTGAATCTTTCCCTAGCAACTTCTAATGTAATGGCCTTTTCAGTAATCATGGCCATTACCTTTTCATTTGAAACCAACGAATAATAAAGTTCAAAATCATTTACAGTAAATTTAGCTAATTTAAGATTCGTCATTTTATTTAATCCTTTCTATAAATTTCCTATTTCAAATAGACAATATCTATTATAGTATAAAGATGGTTTTAAGTTTAAAAAGAATATTCTATAATTATTTAATATCTTATTGCGCTTTTCTTTTTTGTTTATATAGACTATCGAGGTCTGTAATTTTAATAAAAATCAATTTTTATTATTAAAAATATGAACGATTTACATAATATTCGTATTTTGAATCAGCCTAACTATAAATAATTTATATAGAGGTGATTCGAATGAATAAATACTTCGTTTTTCTGTTTACATTTATGCTCACTTTTTTCTCACTCTCTTTTTCATCAAATGCTGATTCAACAAGTGATGACATTGAGTTGTATTATTACGACATCGGCTATAAAGATGTGGCAAATGCTGTTATAGATGGTCAAAAACATTTCAAGAAACAAATATCTTTGCCATCAAAATTGCCGGAAGTAACGTTTACACATGCTTTTGGCCGGATGAATGACTTAGAAGGTGATGAAAGTGATGAATTAGAGTTTACTTTTTTACACGAAGACAAGGCACAAAACCATTTTAAAATTCTCATTAAACCAGTGAAGTATCAGCTTCCTTTTGAAGAAAAACATATTAAGCAAAAGATCAAACTCAATAATGGAGATGAAGCTATATATAGTAAAAGGTTTACTGGATTTGATACTATTGCTTTCGAAAAAAATGGATTTCAATATCTATTAAGCATGGATGAAGACTGTGGGAAGAAAATGTCTGTTGATGCACTAATTGATATAGCTAACTCCATTAAGTAAAACAATTCAATTAGTGTTGTGACCTTATCCCTACATTTGGACATTTAGGTTATTACAGAACTGAATATAGATGAAATTAAAAGAAAGACTTGACTCAACACCTTTTGTTGAATCAAGTCTTCAAAATTTTGATGATTTATAAAATATTTTATTGTATTATTCGTTTGCAATTAAACTTAAAATTGTATAAGATTTTGTCTATGCAATTATAAGCTTGTTATTTGGTATGCTCATTTACTAAATTACCTTTTAAGCATAATAGTCAATTTTAAATACAATTACCAATAAAGGAGAAGCCATGGACATTTTAATAAGACCTATTAAGAGAACTGATTATAGTAAGCTCAAACCGTTATTAGATGAGTTAGGTTATCCTTCTTCAGCTGAGGATATTACTAATCGTTTTATTGAATTACAGAAACATCCTGATTATGAGGGTTTAGTAGCCATTAAAAACAGGCAAATCGTTGGTTTCGCAGGAGTTTGTAAAGCTTATTACTTCGAAATGACAGGTAAATACAGTAGAATCTTAGCATTTATCGTAAGCTCAAAAGAACGTCAACAAGGTATTGGAACAAAATTACTAAAATCATGTGAGCAATGGTCTATCGATCAAGGTTGTAATGCAATCACACTTAATAGTGGTAATCGTGAAGAACGTCAAATTGCACATACTTTTTATAAAGGAAATGGCTATACTGGAAAAAGTACAGGGTTTGTTAAGAAACTCAATTAATCCATTAAATGAATAAATCATACATATCATTGATCAATAAGACGACTATCTCACTCTAATAAATCTGATATTTCATTTTCTGTAATTGGTTTATTTAGTGAATAGTAAATGTCATTGATTTCAATTTCATCATCTAAAAATGTAATAGAAAATTCTTTTTCGTCACTAAAAAGGTTTCATGATATATATAACCCTTTGTTTTTTCATGATGTTTCATTTCCTTATATATTCTTTCATTTAATAGATCAACAAATTGTTGTTTGTCTTCATCACTTATACTGTATCGTTTACCATTTCTTCCATCAATGACTTCTATTTTGGATAATGATTTCACGTCAACAATCTCTTTAAATTCCTTTGAGTTTGTCTGAGTGCAGCCGCTAAGGGTTAAAAGAAATAAAAATGCAATTACTTTTTTCATATTATTCTCCCCTTTCGTTCTGCACTAAGATAGAGTTTCTACCTATAAAATCAATTACTTGGCGAGTTGAATAAACTAACGCATCATTTTCTATTTTCTCTCTTATGCTGAGTGCATCATGAAGATAATCCTTTGCCAAATTTACATCACCTAATTCTAAGAAACATTTCCCTTTGTGTTGATAAATGTAATGCTCATAATCTTCAATTTGATATTCCTTTGATATCTTCATAGCATCATCGAACAATTCGAGTGCTTTTTTATGTAAATTCGCATATTTGTATGCTTCACCCAAACGTATCATTGTTATGATCTGCTTCCGTGGTTCATGTTGACTAATGGTTAAACATTTTTGGAAATATTTAATTCCTTCAGTAGGATTGTTTAGTATGCGATATGAGTAACCTAGAAAGCTAAATATACAATATTGTTCATCCATTGTTAGTGAAGTTTCTAGTAAAATCTCTGTCTCTTGAATAAAGATATGAAAATGTGATTTTGAATTTGTTTGTTCCCTAAAATATTGATTCTCATCAAAGAATACATATTGACTTAACCTATTAAAATCTTTCTTCACTTTTTCTATACTCATGACTACCTCCATCACTAATTTTCAGTAAGTCCTTTCTTGAATAAACCATTTTACTAATATCACGATACTCAGCTATTTTGAGTGATAAAGCCCCAAAAAAGAATATATTATACTAAAAGCCTAAATTTCCTGCTTTAGCAAAGAAAATTTAGGCTTCACACTCAAAATTTCATTGACGATTATTTTTTCAATTACTGATCAATGGGCTAGCATTGTTCGAGGGCGAGTTGCCTTAAACCAATGTAAACAAAGTATGAAAATGATTACGATATCAATAATATCTCCCCCATAATACATGAGCATGCCACCAAGTTCTGCTTGATCTACGGTTACTCCATTAGGCGGGTTCGCATAAATATACTTTGATAGAATACCATGGCCAGCTAAGGCAGCGACTAATACGATTGCTCGGGTTCTAAAAGAAATTCTATGAGGTATTGGATCGATATAAATCATTGATACTGTAAACAAATAACCGGCCAAAAATATATGGAAATGGACAATTAGATGTAAAAGGATATACTCATGCATAAGTGAGAATAGATTGGTAGTGTATAAAATCCAAAGCCCTCCTATGTTAAGAAGGGATGCAACAACAGGATTAGTAATTATACGGAATGGCCAGCTTCTTATAACTTTTGAAAATCTTCTAGCTATTGGAACACTTAACGTTCGTAGTAAAAGTGTCATTGGCGCAGCAAGGACCATAAGCAGCGGCGCAAGCATGCCTAAAAAAAGATGTCCAAACATGTGAGCTGTAAAATCTACATGTGCGCGATTTGCTAAAGGGCCTACAACTGAAAAAGTTGCTAAAATACAACCAAGAGCCCAACAGAAAATACGATGGATTGGCCAAGGTTTGTAACGCTTATTGGATACCACAACAGCAACGATATACATGACCAAAGCCAATACAAACGGTAGTCCCAAGACAAGCTGGGGAATTATTTCGACTATATTGTGGAATTGTGTTCCATTGCTATGATGAATATGGTTATTGATAATCATGCGAGATATCCTTCCTCAATTGATGTCTATCTCTTGTACTTACAAGAAGACGAAGACCATTTATAATCATTAAAAACGCCAATATATTCCATATTAAATCGTAAATAATTACATTCTCTACATAACGAATTTGGTGTATCTCCATTATCTTGTGTTGAATGGTACCGTCATATAATTGAAATCCGCCAGAACCTGTAAACACTCCTCCTAACCATCTCTTAAACCACAGTGCATTTCGTCGCCTGAGATCTGCGAAAAGAAATAATCCTCCAATAGTTGCAAACCAACTAAATGCATGAAATAGTCCGTCTGAAATGAGTCCAATATCAGTTGTGGATTTGTCATAAAAATGATGCCATCGTAGAAGTTGATGAAAAACTGTCTCGTCTATAAAGGCTGCTAGCCCCATTCCAAATAGAACTCCAGACCACAAATTACGACTTAAATAAGCAGATTGAACATTATTTTTGTCAGCCATTTTTTACTCCCTTATAACATAATTATCTATATTCAGTGTTACCTCCAATTTTCCTAATTAAACAAGGCTATTCAGGATTGTCAGAAAAATGGCCATCTATTTTCTTAGTTAACGCTTGCTCAAATACTAACAATCTATCAAATTCAAAGTTTATTATTAATTTGTAGGTCTGACTTTTTTATCACCATATAAGATAAACCGAATTATTTTATTTCTATTTACTTACCAATTAAAAAGTAATAGAATTTTCAATTAATATATAATGCGAGGTGATAACCATGAACTATACGATTAGAAAAATGGATAAAAAAGATATATCCGGAGTACAACAGGTGGCCAAAACAAGTTGGCATCATACTTATGCTGGGATCATTCCTTTTGATATTCAAGAGAATTTTTTAAACATGGCATATAATGACGAAAGGTTGCAAAGAAGGTTAGAACTATCGCATATGTTTGTTGCGGTTTCAGAAGGTAAAATAGTTGGTTTTGCTAATTACTCCCCTTTAAAAGAGGATGCAACAGCTGAACTTTCTGCCATTTATCTATATCCTGAATATCAAGGATTCGGCATAGGCACTTCCCTTTTACACGAAGGCATAAAACTTCTAAATGGTGTTAAAGAGATATATATTAACGTTGAACGCGATAACAAATCTGGAAGAGATTTTTATCACGCAAAAGGATTTACAATTGTTTCAGAATTCGATGATAACTTTGATGGCCATATTTTAAAAACTGTTAGAATGGTTTTGAAAGTTTCATCATAACAACTAAAAATGCAGAAATATAGATAATACTATTTCTGCATTACTTTTATTTCTTTATGATCTTGATCATAAGTAATGATATTTTCCGAAGCATCATTTGATTTTATAGCTTTCGGTAATCGATCAATTTTCATAAAAAAATCCTGGTTTGAATTGATATTAGTCGAATATTGATAGTCATAGCTTAATAATTTTACTTTTATAGAGTGGATTTTCCCCTGTGGATTAGAACCATAGACAATACCAAATCGTCCATCTTTGGTATTAACTGTTTGATATTTTAAATGATTTGTTCCATACCCAGCAGATATTATTTGAAATTTCCCGTTCCATCCTTTATCTAGTTTCACTATGCCAAGTTTTTTAGATTTGAATTGTAGAAAACCAATATATGAATTTGAATTGCCTAATTGATGTAACTTAACCTGATTATTTAGAGTGATCTTTTCATTTCCTCTACTTAACCATTCTTCTATATTTTCTGTTAGATGTTCATCATTTTTTACATTGAAACGATGGTTATAATTTAAAATATAGATAACACCTATAATCATTAATAATCCAATAAAAGAAAAGAAGACTGCTTTTTTATGCTTCATAGTAACCTCCTGCAGGAAAGAAATTTATTCCATTAATGTAATTAATATTATATACTAAAAGAATCAATAAACGAATATGGAGAGATTAAATTGAAGCTATTAGTTAAAATGAATGAAGCAGAATTTGAAAAGTATATAGCAGACAAAGAAAAAAGATATGCTGAAACTTTAGCATCTCATACATATGAAATCACAGAATCAGCAGATATTCGTGCAAAAAAATCGATGCAACAATACTTACCTAACGGTTTTCACACCAACCAACATGAATTTTATAAGATTGTGTATCACAATGATGATTGTGGTTACGTATGGATTAAGATCGATGATGGAAAAAAGAGTGCATTTTTATATGAGATTTTTATATTTGACCAATACCGATCTAAAGGAATTGGCACAATGGTAATGAATGAAATTCAAGAATATTTAACAAGTAAAGAAATTCAATACTTTAAGCTACATGTTTTCGGAACAAATGTAAAAGCCATAAAACTGTATGAAACATTGGGATTTGAAGTTGCTGGGATTAATATGTATAAAGAAATTTAATCATTATATGATAACAAATTGCCCCCGAAAAATTTATCCTAATAGGTGGCAAGTACATTTACGATAATCTTCTATTTTCTCTTTTTATAGAAATACCAACCCGAGAATAATCCTAAAAAGAAACCAATCAAAACGATACGTAAAACGGGTATTATGAAATCAACAAGTGGTTCATAAGATGTTATAGATGATCCTGCATCAATATGTTCAACTGATGTATATTTTACAAATAGTATTCCTAATCCTAATCCAATATAGAACCCGTAATTCAATATGTTCTGATATTTTTTCCATTCTATTCCCCCTAAATGAAATTTTGAAAGGATTATTTCTATGAGATTATATTGGCAAACTTATAAATATATTTTAAAAAAAGATATAATGTTACTGATTATAGCTTGTTTTATGTTATTTTTTACATTTGGTCTTTGGGTCGGGTTACCTGTGTGGGTTATATCAGTCTATATAGAACAGTATACAAATAGTATTTTACTTGTAATTATAATTGTCCCTATATCAGTTGGGTTATTTTTTTCACTATATTTTATGCCTATTAATATCAAAGTCGCTAGAAGAATAGCACATATCAAAAAAAGCAGCACATGGAAAATATTACTCAAAATTGAGAGTGTATTTGTCTTGATGATTGTTATTATTTTTATTTTAATAGTTTTTATTATTCTTTTATTGAATCAATTATTATAAATAAAATATTACCATTACTATTTCCCTTTTTGCATTGTTACTGTCGCCATTTTAAAACCCGTTGGACTAGTTGTGAGTTCCTCTTTTGTAATGTGATAGCCAAGCTTGCTATATAAGCGAATATTATCCTTTTCAGATTTTCTAACTTTGCATTTAACGTGATTAATGTTCTCTTCATAGGCTACCTTTTCAATATAAGTCACTAACGCTGAAGCTATGCCCTTTCCTTGATATGTGGGTAGTACCGATAGTCTAGAAAAATATAAAGAATCCTTTTGATTCATTACTTTAACTACACCAACTAGTTGTTCTTTAACATAAGCTCCAAAAATACGTATTCCATCTTTTAGATTTTCTTCAACTGTCATACTTGTTTCAGATAAAGCGCTTGAAGGCATAGGGTCTGTCTCGTAGCGTTTAAATGCTGCATGAATAACATCAATTATTTGTTTTGAGTTTGTTACGTTTTGGATACGATCAATAAGATTTAATTCTTTTTGGTTAATTTGCATAATAGCCTCCTAATTTTTTGAAATATTTTGCAAGTTCCCTTTAATTATATAAAAGATTAGTGATCTTCTGAAATTTTTATTCGCTTTTGACAAGAACTTATTCGCTAATTAGGAGGTTTTATTCGCTCCTGCAGTCAGTTTATTCGCTCGAAATGAAATTGAATTCGCTCTTTCGAAAATTTAAGTCCTTATAGGAAGGCAACTTAATAAGAAATCCAGCTCAATAATCTGGTCCTTTTGCTAAGTAGCGGAGTCGATGGAATGGTACTACTCAACTTCTATAACAAATGCATAAGAAGCATCACCTTTAGACATATTCGAATCTTTTTCATCCGTCCATCTAACTCCATATGAATAATAATAAATACCTTTTTTCATGGGTGCTTTTATCTCGTTATCTATTATTTCTATATCCGATACTTTGTTGTTCATAAACTGTTCTACCGTAAATTCTGTTGGTTTAGGTTCATAGTCCATCAGGAATGATATTGTTTCACCAGGTTTCACCTTAATAGGATCTTTTCCTTCTAAAAGTTTAACTGGTCCAACAGTATCAACACATCTTGCTTTATTCGTTTCTTTCCAACAATAAGTTCCTAATTTCGTTTCATACTTTTCATTTCCGATTTGAAGCCATACTTTTGGTGGCTTTCCATCAGTCATCTCATTATCATTATTAGAACACCCTATTAGAAAACATCCTACAAGAATTACTAAAACAAACATCCACCTACTCATATAACACCCCTTTTAATTATTAACCAATTTCTATGAAAATCACTGTCTTAGTTTTCTTTTTCTCAGGAGCTTCTTTCCTCTTGGGTTATAAGTAAAGGTAACTAAAAAAATAATAGTTATAACGCCTTTCTGATTAATCTATTTTAATCCCCTTTGTTGATCAAGCTTTCGTATTCTGCTCCCACTCATTAGCTAGTAAACTATAAGTAACAATATCTTCATAATGATCGTATAGCCATTGCCCATGTCTTTTAATGCCTTCTTTTACAAAACCTAATCTTTCAGGTATTGCTATGCTTTTATGATTATTTACTGCACATTGAATTTCGACCCTAGTTAAGTTCAAATTTTTAAATATGTATTCCAATAAAGCTGTTATTGTTCTTGTAATAATTCCCTTCCCTTGAGCCTCTTCAGCAAGAAAGTAACCTATACTTGTTGCTCTATTATTCCAATCTATATAGTGAAGTCCAACCATGCCGACTAATTGATCATGGTATAGAATCCCTGCATCAAAACCGTTATTATTGGCATAATTACTGATCCAAATCGGAATAATTGGTTCAAAATCTTGAGCAGACTTCCTTTTATCTACCCATAGCAACCATTTTCTTAAATGTTCTCGATTAGTATCTATAAGCTTGAATAATTCTTCCTTATGATGTTGTTGTAATAATACAATAGAAATTTCTTCATCTACTTTAAATGAAAACACAAATATCCCCCTTTGTAATTCCCAACTGATTAACTAGACATCATTTCATCATTTGATAAGAAATATAGATGTTATATAATAAAGGAACTAATAAAGCTATAGCTAAACAAAGTACTGCCCCTTTTTTGGCTTGCGCTGTCTGACTTTTGTCATCAGCTTTTAAATATTGTAAGAATGTCAATGTAAAATAAAAACATAATACTATAAATACATTTGAAACAATTCCAATCCACCCTGCTGAACTTAGTATATTTAAATTATCCATTTATTTATCTCTCTTTCTATTATTTAAATTGTAAAAATCTTCACCTGTTTACCTTTTAAATCAATCTCCCTTTCCTCTTTCATCCCTATATTTCTTGCTACTTTTTGGGAAGCCAAATTATCAACTTGTATAAGCGCAATCATCTTTTGTAAATGCAATTCTTTTTCTCCATAATCTCTTAATGCTTTTGCTACTTCAGTTGCGAATCCTTCCCCCCAGTAATTTGTACTTATCCAATATCCGATTTCTATAAGCTCTTCACCATTGATTATTTGCGGTACTAATCCTGCATGTCCAATTCGTTCCCCTGTGTCCTTTAATTCAATTATTTTCAAACCATAATCTTTGTTTTGATCATAGGATGCTTTGATCCAATCATAAAACGCTTTTGCTTCTGTTTCATTTTTAGTTTTACCATTGCCGATAAATCTCACCATTTCGGGGGCTTTTAAAAGCGAATTTAAAAAATGAAAATCATCCGTATTATAATCTCTAAGTTTTATTCTTTTAGTTTCAATCATTAACGTCTCTCCTAACTCCAAATTATATTAAGACAACTATTTTACTTAATCGAAAATCTGAACATTTCGATTAGGATAGTCAATAACCAAGCGTTTTCCCTTTATAATATCAATTCCAAAAACACCGTCCAACTTGAAAAACGTTGCAAATTCACTTAACACTTGATTTAACTTTTCAAATTGGATTGCTTGATTTGTATTAAAAAGAACAGGAAATTTTCTATATGTTTTACGCATTAAAAAAATGGGTCTGCTTGTAAAACTGCTGACCTTATTAGAACTAGTCATCTTGAAATGTCTTAATGAGTAGATTGAATTTTTCTAAAATTCAAGACAAACGTTACTATTGAAAAGACCACAATCGGAAAGCCTAAAAGTAAATATGCAAACCCTTCAAATCCTCTAACAACTAAATAACCATAGAATGCGATTGCTACACCAAGAATCATAGTTCCTAAAGAATAGATTTGTATATAGGTTTTAGAAACACCATTCTTATTTAACACTGTAGCAATGACAGTCAAAATAATCCCGGCCAATACGCCGAGTAATAAAGGCACAAAAATCATTTTTTCACCACCTTTAAAATCTAATTATAAAAAGGCTCTACTTATTATATTATACAAATTATTGTAGAAAACCATGATTTTGTATATACGGATTATTACTTAGTTTTTTTAAATTCCATTATTTCGCTTAATTGAAACTGTTGATTTACTTTCTTATTATTTTTATCAGTCCAAGAAACAGTTGTGTGGGCATTTTTAAATTTGGCTTTGAGCTCTTTTTCAGATAATCCTTTTGCATAAAAAACAATTTTCGCTTTATGTTCTATAGAATTTTCTGTTGGACGTTCTTCTTCCATTATATTACCGAACCAGTATCTCTTAATATCATCAGTATCTCCTAGAGCTTTTTTCCAATCATCGTATGAATGAATTTTAAGGTTCTTTATTGTATTCGTGTTTGTAATTCGCAATTTATAGTTAATTTTTTGAAAATCTGTTTGCTTTGGGTTATTTAACTCTTTGGTCCCGATAACTCCATATTCTTCTGCACTTATTGGTGAAATTTTAAATTGTACATTAATTATTGGCTCTTCGCTCTTACTACAGGCTGTTACAAGAAAAAACGTCAACATTCCAACAAAAATCATGAATAACCGTTTTATCTTCATCTTCATCTCCCCTCTTATCCATTTAGAATACCTACAATTATTAGGGCTAAAATAATGGTAAATATGATAATACCACCCGCAGTTGGGCTCCCGAAAAATGTTCGATTATAATAATCATGATCATCGATTATTCTCTTTTGTTTTTCGTTCCACTTCTCTCTATCCTTTTCAAACATATCCATTTTTTTCTTATCAAGCATTTTCCTACCCCCTAAAGAGAAAACAGACAGACATCACAGTTCTTCAAAAATGATATCTTAATAATTTATTTTAACATTCCGGCCTCATCATTTACAGTAATTTCTAATTATAGAAGTTCAATAATTAGACAATTTTTAGAAAAATAGATGTTAAAATCAATTCTGCTATCATATTATTTTATAAGATGATTTATTGAAACGTAGGCTTATTTATCCCTATTTATAATGGAATTACTGTTTTTCTTAGACTGAAGTGAATGACCATTTCGTTTTAGGGGGGAATATTGATTGGATAATAGGCTGTTGAATTTTATTTCGATTATTTCTTTCGTAACTACAATTGTCTCTTTTCTAGTTTGCTTTTTATTGTATCGATTCACAAATGATACAAAGGCAATCGCTGAATTTAGTAATACTGGATTTATTGGTTATATCTTTTTCATCTTGGTATTTACAGCACCATTAGCTGGAATCCTATTTGCAATACTAAGTAAGAAGACAATTCTAAAACCTGCATTAATTTTAGGAAATACAGTTGCTTTTTTAACGCTTGCCTTAATCGTAGCAAGTAAAGCATTTTATGATTTTATATAACAATTGAAGAGTTCGTCCATCATAAAAACACCTTATTTTTAAGGTGTTTTTTCTTGTATCCTCTTAACATTCCATTAATAATTAGCCTCCTTTACATTTATCTGGTAGAATAATCTTTACCATTTCTATAACTCTTAATATTATGCAATAAATTCAAAGATTCCAAGATAGGAGAGTTTTATATGAAGAAAATTATCGGCAGTATTATTACAGGGATCATATTAAGCTTTACAGTTCTTACAGATGCAAATGCTGAAAATAACTTTTTGCCTTACAATGAAGTAAGAAATTTTAGTGAAGGTTTAGCTCCTGTTTCAATTTTAAAGAAAAATGATAAAGGCATTGAATTCGAGCTATATGGATTTATGGATGAAAAAGCTAAAGAAGTAATTGCACCGAAATATGAGGATGTCGGTAAATTTAGTGAAGGTTTAGCAAAGGTACAACTAGAAGGAAAATGGGGATTTATTGACCAAACAGGTAAGCTTATAGTTTCCAATAAATACGATCAAGCTGATAAATTTAAAAATGGCTTAGCAGCTGTTCGTAAGAATGGAAAATGGGGGTATATTAATACAAAAGGTAAAGAAGTGGTTAAACCTCAATACGATAAAGCTTATGCATTCAGCTATAATTTAGGCGCAGTTAAGAAAAATGGTCATTGGAGTTACATTAATAAAAAAGGAACAGCGGTTATTAAAACGAAATACACAAGTGTTAAACGTTTTATCAGTGGATACGCTGCTATCAAGCACAATGGGAAATGGGGGTATATTGATACAAAAGGAAATGTGGTAATTCAACCTCAATACAAGAAGGTCCACTCTTTTTATGAAGGGCTTGCGGCAGTTTATAAAGATGGAAAATGGGGTTTTATCGATAAAAACAATCATGTGAAAATCAAATTCAAATATGAAGATATAACAGATTTTAGCGAAGGACTTGCGGGATTTCAAAAAAATTGGCATTGGGGTTTTATCGATAAAAAAGGAAATGTAAAAATTAAAAACAACTATTTACAAATTTACTCAGGCTTTAGTGAAGGCTTTGCTAGTATTATGAATCGAGCTGAAAATGGCGGTTATATTGATCAAAATGGCAATGCTTTTCCTAAGTTTGAAACGGATTTCGTTGGTTATCCATTCCAAAATGGAAAAGCAATCGTAAATGTTGGCGGAGATGGTCAATACTATATCTTAAAAGTACTTAGTTTGCATTAGATCAAAAAATTTTATAACGATAGAAGCCTTGCTACTAGTTAATAATTAGTAAGGCTTTTTATTTTTATCTCATTCCTCACGTAAGCTTCTTTTTCCCTTCTAAATATTCATTTAAGTTATTATAATTAATTAATTGATTAGTTATATTTTCCTGATTACTATGCAATAATCTATCGACTCTCTCAATATACTACTATATACATTTATGCAATATATATTAAAAGTGGAGGTGTATAACCATTAAGAAAAAAATATTGCTAGGCTGGAGAATTTTTTTAATACATGCAATAGTCTTATTGTTTGTTGCTGGAAAGATTAATTTCTTTTATTTCTCATCTTTTATAAGTGGATTATTGATTATGTTTGTAGTGGATGTGTTACAAAAAAGAAAAAAATCAAAAAAAATAACTGTAATTGAAAATGCGGAAAATATAGACTGAATATACCTCAAAGCCATGGATAAATCATTCACTTTTCGGCGATATTTTTGTGTCATTCTTATAACTAGTCTATAAAATTCCTAATATAAAAGCAGCTCATACTTAGTATGGGCTGCTTCTCTTTAAATCTCCATAAATTCTAATGCATATCAATTTTTCTACCAAAGAATCCGCAAAAGAATGCAAGAAGATGTATTAGTAAGAATGTATTTTCATTAAAGTACCAATTATTCGTATAATAATTTAAAGCCCCTTTTCCAAAAATAACTGAACTTGGATTTTGCCAATTACCATGTAATTCATTTAGGGAATTTTGTAAAAGTTGATACTCTCCCGTTATACCGATTAAAAGTATTAAGACTGTAATAAATATCAACAACCAAAGCTTTTCTAGGGGTTTAATTGCAAAATAATCTCTTCCAACCGTCCACGTGATAAAAAGACTTAATATTAAAAATGGGATTAGAAGTGTAATTGGTATAAGTGCTTCATTTCCGTGTTGATCAGTTTTTGTTGGATCAAGTGTAAAATAAAATTCAATGATGATAAATCCGAAAAATGTAATTGCCAAAGATATGTACCATGCTAAGTTTCGCAAGCTAATTCTCCTTTCGAAGACAAGATTCTTCAAATTTCGCAAATAGCATAGAGTATATTCGACAAAATTAGTTATTAAAACATTTTGTTTAAAATTTGAGGTATTCCATCAATTACGTTGTTTGGTGTTACGCCATAATGAGATAATTCATTTGCTTTAACTTCTGCAGTTTTTGCATGTAAATAGGAAGCACAAACTACCGCCTCTTCTGGTGTTGCACCTTGGCATAATAATGATAATATTACGCCAGTTAAAACATCTCCACTACCGCCTTTTCCAAGTGCATCATGACCTAACGGATTGATCCAAGTCTTGCCATTAGGATTTGCGATTATTGAACGGTGCCCTTTTAATAAAACATAAACATTAAATTCTCTAGCAAATTGTTGAGCGACTTCGATTCTATTTTCTTCAACTTCTTTTACTGTTGTATTAAGTAATCTAGCCATTTCACCAGGATGTGGTGTAATAATTACTGAACCTTCATAATTCCTTACTAAATGCATCTGATTTCTTAATATAGTAAGTCCATCCGCATCTACTATGATTGGCTGACCATTAAGTCGTTGAAATAGACTTTGTACTAATTTTTCCGCGCCTGTAAATCTCCCCATACCTGGTCCAAAAGCAATCGCTTTGTAAGATGATAAATCGATTTCATCTAGTGCAGTTACTGTAAAATGTCCCTCTTCAGATTTTAATGGTAAAAATAACGCTTCTGAAACTTGAATAGCGGATAATTCGTAATTACTTTCTGGCACAGCTAAAGTGATTAAACCAATTCCTGTTTGAAATGCAGCTTTTGCAGAATACAAAGGTGCACCTACATATTGTTTCGATCCACCGATGACTAAACCATGTCCAAAAGTTCCCTTATGCCCATTTTGTGGTCTTTTTGGCATTTGCGCAAAGACATCACTTATTGTAATACATTTTGGTAAGTCCATATTCAATTTCTCAACCAATGATAGCGGAACTGAAATATCTACTACTTTCCAATTCCCTATATAATCGGGTCCATTATGTAAAAAGAAACCTTTTTTCGGCATTACAAACGTAATGGTTTCATCAGCTTTGACAGCAAGTTCCTCAATACGTCCATCATCTGCCTGAAGACCAGATGGAATATCTACCGATAAAACAAAAGCTGTAGATTGATTGACCATTTGAATTACAGATCGGTAAGGTTCTCTTATGATGCCATGAGCACCAGTTCCTAACATAGCATCTACTATGATGGTTGCACAATTTACTTTTGCTTGAAGTTCAGATAAATTTTCTGTTGTCAATTGGAAAAAAGGTAATTCACGGTTACGATAAACAGTTAGATTAATCAATGCATCCCCTTTAACCTTATTTTCATCAACTAGCAGACAAAGTTCAACATTCATACCTCGTTCATAGAGTTTTCTTGCTATAACAAAACCATCGCCACCATTGTTACCAGCACCAGATAAAATAAGAATTCTTGCTTCGACATCTTCAAAATGCTCTAATAACGTCTCCGCAACTGCAGTACCTGCATTTTCCATCAAAACAATTCCTGGTAAACCTAATGATTCTGCTGTATATGTATCTAAAATTTGCAAGTCTTTTTGACCACCTATGTACATACAATACCTCCCATTATCCAATTTCCCACTTACTTTAATCTAAAAGTTCGTAAACTATTGAAAATACTTGATACAAATAGTCTAAAGGTGATAAATACATTCTTAAGAATAAGTCTACCTCTAAGTAAGAAATTTGTACACAACACAAATTTCCTCTTTTAATATTTAAGTGTAGCGTTTTCTTACTACCTATTCTAACGAAATTATATTAACTTTAATATTGAGGAATGTTAATAGTTTCAAATTTTCTGTCAAAAGCGACATTATTTTCTATATTATTACAAAATTTCTACAAAATCAATACCATCAATTACCAAAAACTCGAACTCCATTAATGCAGTTGCTTATCCCGTATATTTTTAGTAGTGTACTCTTCCAAAGCTAAGGTAAATAGAAATAAAGCTTCGTGTACACAATTTTCAAAATCTTATCGCTTTATTTTCGAAATAATCAGATTAGTGTAACAAAAATATTAAATTATAACATATTAAAAGCAGCCCATTCTTCTTTTGTGTTTAAAGAAGAGGACTGCTCTATACTTTTTAACTATTCTTTCTGATATTATCCATTAATCCGCCATCATCAAAATATTTGATTTCACTTATTTTTCCGCTTTCCGGAAGTGTTGCTACACCTTTGATATTATATTTTTTCTCAGTACTACCATCTTCTTTATATTTTACTTTAACAACAAAATCAAAATCTTCATCATCATTTTTATTCTTTTTTATCTTAATATCATCAACTTTTATATGAATATCTTTAGATTGCAGTGTATAGTTAAAAGCTGAGCTGATAAAGAACTTTTCAAATCCGGATTGTGTAAAGTAAGGTTGGTATAAATCTTCAACGTATTCGTAAAGTTCGCTTCCGCTCGATGCTTTTACGACAGTTTTCCCATCTACATTTGTAAGATTTTTGGGGTTTTGAATGATTTTATTGTACTTTTGCTTCGGACTGGTAAATTCCGATTTTAGTACTTCTTCTATTGATTGAACGCTTTTTTTATCAATAATTTTATCGTTTTTTTCAACTATAACAGAATCTGCTTGTACCTTTTGATCGCTGACCATTTCTTTATTTTGAGAACAACCAGCTGCTACTAGTAATATAGAAAACAGAATACCTATCTTATAAAAAGCATTAAAATTGATCAATTTATTGAAGTGTCTATTTAACATTGAACATCACCTTTCGCTCTAGTTATTTGAGTATTCCAAAATTCTAATTAAAATCGCCGATTAATAATCTTTAAAGCTTTTAACTTACTTTTATCACTCCCAGTTAATTTTACGAAGTGCCAATTAATCGCTTTCTTCCAGTTCTCTCTGCATGTTGATAATCTATTATTTTTTGTTGTTATACATCTTATTGAGAACTTCAAGACATTATCATTACAGTGTGTTTAAAAATTGGTATTCATTTGATATGTATTTGTAACATAATTGTAATCTTTTGTTTTAAGATCTATATATCTTGTTATTGAAACTAGATGCGATTTTAAAAATACTTTAAATACATACAAATAGGTAAAGCCTTGATGGCAATTATAAAGGATTACATTTACAGGATTTAGACAATAGTTGAGAGGGTATTTTCTTCATTTTAGAAATATGAGCTGACTAGTGTAACATTCAAAGAAATAGTTTTCATAAATCGAAGTTTTGGCATTTATAGCTTGAGAGGAAATAAAGATACTAAGATTTTTTATTCAAACAAAACAGTAATTAAAATAAGTCAGGGGCTGCCAACTTATAAATGGTCACCCCCTTTGAGAAATATTAACTTGTTTTCCTTCTATAAATACACGATTCTTGATTTTAATCAAGAGGTATCGTTTCAATCTTTCCATTAGAGTTTGGTAACGGATTTGGTCCGAATCCACTTCGAGCATCTTCTCCACTGAACTTTTCTGATTGAACAGTAGATTGTTCTGCAACTTTATACTGTTCCCTCATCGTTATTGCAAATTCTCTTGGTGTCATACTTTTCACACTATCGTAAAACCTTTCCTTATTTTCTTCAGCCACATAATGAGTCACACCTAATTCTTCACTAAGTTGACTAAGTACTTTTAAGTATGGAATCATTTGAATTTCTAATTCATTTAATCGATTGTTAGAGGCCATAGTTAAGGAACTAGATATCCATAGTAACATTATGCTTAATATAACAGTTTTCTTTAACATGCTTTGCTTTTCACCTCTCAAACACAAAACTTTCTTTTTTGTGATACCTTCTTATATATTCTTTCTCTCGTAATTTATACGAAGAATATTCTTTTTTTATAATAATCTTTCTAAAAACTGTCCATGATGAATATGATATGACAACAGAATTTTTACTATATATTCTGAATAGGATGGTATATATCCATGAAATTATTACGATTTATATTTTTTGTAATCTTCGTATTTTGCTTTTGGTACTCTGTCAATATAGAAAAATTTCAATACGTTGAAAAAGCTGCTGTTTTTCAAGAAAAGATTGAACCAATGAGTGAATTCACTGTAGATTCTTCGAAGGAAATACCAGATAGAGAAATTACATTACGAGAAGCAATTTTAATTTCTATAGAAATAGCAAAACAATATGATCCTAATCCAGAACTATTAAATATTAATAGTGTGGCGGATAAAAAAGGAACTGGAAAAGATGGTAAAAAACCAAATTGGAATAGCATGGTTAGCTTACCTCATGCAAATTATCGTATGAGTGTCACCATTGTAAATGGAAAACTTAAAGAATATAAATTTTTAGATCCATCTGATGATAAACCAATTAAGAATATAGATATTAGTATTGACAGTGATACATTTATTCAAAAGGCAATACAAAAATACAATCTCAAACCAATTAAAGCAAAAAATTCCGCCAAAGAAAACTACCATTTTAAGATTCAACGAAACGATGAACAGATGCCAATTTTTAGTATTGAAGGCTATACAAAATCTGGTGAATATATGGAAATTTACTTTAATCCATTGAATGGAAGCTATTTAGGTAAAGGAATTAAACAATTTGAAAATGGGGAAAAGTGATTGATGCTATATCTTTATTAAAGACTTGAAGTATGTATTTTTTCTCCCCTTTCCAGATTCACTTTAGCTATATTATTATTTAATGTTCATGTTCTTCACAATTACATGCTTCTGGAATAATGTAACCGTCTAAAATGAGTTCTACCTCATCTTTGGATTGGTCAATACCTATCGTAACATCTTTTAAGTCATCAACCACTGCTTGTTCAATAGCTATCTGGATACCTTCAACAATTTCAATTTTATCACCAGGCTCAGCTGGTTCAAATTCGGCTGTCAATGTTGGATGACAACACCCCGCTAAATTATAAAAACGTATCGTGTCATAGTTATTTTCCTCCATTTCTTTTTTGAAGAATTCAGATGCTTGTTCTGTCATTTTCATTCAAGTCGCCTCCAAATATTTGAAAGTCTTTGCCGCATTATCCTTATTGTTACCACTTGGATTTTGCTTCATACATTATTAAGCAAAACATAATTTTTTCATAAAGATTAAGACATCTCTTTTCGGCGAACTCTTAATTTTTGAGTACTTAGTTTATTTTTTAGGAAGATTTCCATAAATATTAATCAGTTCTAATAATATTTCTTTATATTTTCCTTCCATATCATTTCCATATATTGCTGCGTCAATAACTGTATAGATAATCATAAGAAGACTTTTTGCTTCATTTTCATTTAATTTCACAATATTTTCCCCTACTTCCTCTATTTTCAAAATACGATTCCCACCTTAGCTTTTTTCATTTACAATAATTAATTTTGATCATGATATATTTATAACCAACATTATCTAAATTGAAGAAA
The DNA here is from genome assembly GCF_934216135.1 of uncultured Rummeliibacillus sp. Taxonomy (NCBI): domain Bacteria; kingdom Bacillati; phylum Bacillota; class Bacilli; order Caryophanales; family Caryophanaceae; genus Rummeliibacillus; species uncultured Rummeliibacillus sp. The sequence goes on from NZ_CAKQBI010000027.1 coordinate 31,130, forward strand.
CTTGCCTTATAAATTACTAAATTTCGATAAAAAGTAGGTTTTACCTTTAATAAATTTCTGCTATTCATAACATTTTTTGAACATTACTAAAGATATTTATAGCATATTCTAAATTAACATTATTTACCTCAACCCCTATTTTTGTTATATTATTTTACAAAGTAATAATTGGGCCAAAGACTTCAGAAAGAAAAGAATGAGGTGATATAATGAGTAAAATTGATTCTCCATTATGGCTAATTGGTGGATTGCTTAATATTGGATATTATATTTTTATAGTTTTTGCTTTAATCTACATAATTATTTTATTAAAACAAATAAAAAATAAACTATAACTCTCTCGCTCTTTCTTATGATAAAAAATGCCCTAACATCATTTCGGATGACAGGGCTTTGACCGTATTATAAGTTATATATTTACTCAATAAATTCTTTATTTACAGTAATAATTAGACCATGAACCAAATTTAGCATAGCAGATGCTCCACTTATTTTAAAAGCTCATTGTTTAGAATACTCATTCTTAAACGGTCTACAAATTTACCATTTGTGAAATAATCATGTCTTAAAATAACTTCTTCAACATATCCCATTTTTTTAATTGCCTTTTGGTTATCAACTTCCACTCTTATCCGAGTTTTGTTAAGCTTCAAAATGTTAAATCCTCAAAGAAGCATTTCATTCATTGCTGTATATTGTTAAATACCAAATGTTTGCCTTTTAGCAGATTTAATTGAAAAAACTTAAATATATAATAATACCAACTATTATTACTATAATAAGAATTCCTGTTCCTTTCCATCCTAAATCCCCGATTAAATCGTGAAGTCCTCCACCATGAATACTTCCTGCTGGGTTTCTTTTTAATTCTTCTTGTCTTAATCTTTCTCTTCTTGCTGCGGGAGTTTCTTTAGCTTTGTTCATCAATACACCTCTACTCTTAAATGGAAAGGGAGCACACCTATGAAAGAAACGCGCACTTTTTAATACAATTTACGTTTTTAATAACTTCTATCTTGTCTTTATGTATGCCATAATTTTTGAAAAAATCAACTTTACTAACTTCTTCAAAATAACGATTCCATTTAAACATTTTAAAAAATATTTCTAATGTTGGTTTGTAATTTGCTTTCTCTAATTTAAGTTTTTGTTTAAGAAACCTTTTTATAATTCGGTAAGTTCTTATTGAATATTTTGGATCTAAAAAGATAATTAAATCTGCACTATTAAAACAATTGCTTACCCATTCTTCATTGTGCACTCCTTCAATTATCCAACTGTCGGTTTGTATTATACTGGTTAGATACTCTTTTCTTTCTTGTTCAGTTCTTTTTATATCACCAGACTTATTCCTTATCCAAACTACATTATCCAATTCGTAATACGGTATACCTAACTTTGAAGATATTTCTTTTGCTAAAGTTGTTTTACCACTTCCAACTGAGCCGATAATATGTATCCTTTTGTATATTTTCTTTTTCATAAAAGCACCAACTCCATAATGACTTTTTCAAAAGACAATTCGACATTACAGTTGGATTTACCTCTTATTAATTGAAATGGAAATTCTATTACCTTTGAATAAATAAGCACAAATCTATTTTTCTAGAAATGCGTCCAAATTATTGAATAAAATTATATTAAAAGAATTGGTTCGATTTACGAGATAAAAATGTAAATAGTTTAGGGACTCTATCCCTAAAGGCCAAATAGTTATGTTCTGCTTCTTTAATAATTTGAAACTTTGTATTTGGTATTTTCTCTTTTAAGATTTCATATATGGCTTTATTCGAAGCTAAAAATTCCACACTTATTGCTTCGGCATCTCCAGCTTCCTTAGTACCGCAGTCTAAGTAGACACTTTCAATCAGTGATAAATCAGTACATTGTATTAACTTTTCAATTTCCTCCTGGTTACGATAAAATGCTGAAGACAGAATTGCTATATTTCTGAAAATTTCAGGATAGCGACACATTGCATAAGTTGAAATGAGTCCTCCTAAGGAAATCCCTGCCATAGCAGTATGCTCTTTTAATGTCCTATAATTATTATCTATGAATGGCTTAAGTTCATTCACTATAAACTCAACATATTGTATCCCTCTTCCACCATCTATTGATTCCTTACCTAAAAATTTCTTACTATATTCCCAACATGTCCAAGGACAATATTCATTTATTCTTTCTTCACTATTTTGGTCTATCCCGACAACGATAACATTTAATTCATTTTCATCTAAATATTTTTCGAGTTTTAAAGAAGTACCCCCAATTGCATCATTATCTTGGAAGACATTCTGACCATCGTGCATATACAACACTGGGTAGCTCTGATCTTCGATAGTGTAATTTTTGGGTAGATATATTCTAATAAATCTTTCTTGTTCCAATGATGATATGTAAAAAGGGACTATCTCTAACAAAAGCTATTCCACCTTTCCGTTTCATACTTATTGAACTGTCTAGTCATTAGTATAGATATATTACATCATAGCATCGTCTGATTTTAAACATTTATTTCCACATAATGCAGAGACTTTAAACTAATTAAAGAAAGCTAAGCAAAGGTTAATAGCTTTTTATACCCGTGAGATAAAAAATAAAAAAGAAGGAACTCATATTTGGGTACCTTCTTTTTATTAATAGATTTTTTATTTATTTTCTGAAATTTTTACGAAGAATAACTTTTCATTTTCATTTAATGATAATTCTTTAATATCCGACATAGTTAAATACATTAATGTATTACATCCATAATCCTGTGATGTAAAAATAGAAAGCCCATTTTTATCCAAAATATTAAAATGAAAAAATGGCGTTATATTTTCATATTCCGAATCTATCTCTTCTACCATACTTTTAAAAATAATATTTTTAATACTTTCATTTAAACTTATTGTTAATTCAATAAGATTATCTTCGTTCTCTATTCTCTTACATTGAGATTCTGATAATATTATGTTTTTCACACCATAGCCTGTGGAGGGATAACCTTTTTTGGGGTATATTATATCATTGTCATAATAATGAATAGTTAATTTTGTGCCTTTCGTTAAAAAGTACACTGTTAATTTATTCCAAATTCCAATTACTCTTTGCATTCGATTTCCTAAATTTCCTTCTTTATCTTCAAGATTACTAGTATCTAATCGATAATTAAAAAAGTCATTCAATTCTATCCCTCATTTTTATCTTAAATAGCTGCCAAACCTATTGCACTTACGGTTCAAAGAGCCTAAAGCTATGGTTAATTTTGAACTTAAACGTTATTGTATAGCGGATATTTGGTATCCAGAAGAAGGGATTACCTGTGAACTATCTAATTATGGGCCCCTTAAAAGCTAATTATTACAAGTCAATCTCTATATAATCATTATTATTAGTTACATTTGCATCTTGATACCACAATTGCCCTTCATAGTAATAATAGAATCGTAAAGTTGTACCATCATCATACCATGTTGGCGAACCGTTAACTTCATATAGAATAAACGTTTCTTTTTTGGGCTTTATAGTAATTGACTTTGGATAAATAATTCTTTCGTCATCCGTTAAACTTATTAGTGTTAATGTTCTATCATAATCAAGAAAATCTCTATCAAATAAATCCCCATAATTTTGAATATAGATACTCTTGCTACTCTTATTTTTTACGGCAATTACTACATAACTTTTGTTACTATCAGTTTCATCATCCATAAAGGTGTATACATTAGGGTAAGTAGCAAACTTTGTTTTAATTGTTACAGTTTTCGAATATGCACTATAAGTTGTTTTACCATTCTTCTTAACATAACTCTTTACGCGATAATAATGTTTGGCATTGGCTTTTAAATTGTAATGTGTATAAGAATTTTTGGAAGTCGTTTTAATCTTCTTGTACTTATTATTCGCTGCTCTATGATACACTACATAACCATTAACACCTTTAACTTTTTTCCATGTTAAAGAAGTCGAGTATGCTCTTGATGAAGTATTAAATGACGTAGGTGCTTTAATCGTTTTCGCATGAACATCATTTCCGCCAAACGTTAAAGATGTGATTAAAAGAAATAATAATGATACAAAAGTAAATATTTTCTTCATGACATTCCCCATTTCTATAAGAATATGAAGTTATAATATGCTAAGCACATTTGGAATAATAAGTATAAAATTCAAAATACTAAATAAGATCTTTTAAATTTGAATTTTTCAACAAAAACACTTTTGTTTTTTCTGATAATGGAGTAATATTTAATTAATCTTATATGAAAGGTTGGTTTTTATATGCAAAAACCTGCATTTATCCCAAGACCTTTAGTACGTGTCAATCAATGGATCATTTTATTAAGCACTATTGCAACATGGATTTTTCAACAGCCATTAATTTTATTAATACCTTTGGTTGCAAATTTACTTGGCCTATTATTTAATTTCAATCCATTTATGAAGTTCGCTCGTTTATTTTTAAAGAAAAAGCCATCAGAATATATTCCAGAAGATGTAGTTCAACAAAAATTCAATTCATGCATTGCTATCACATGTTTATTGTTTGGCTTTATTGGGTTCGAGCTTGATAAATCTGTAATAGGCTATATATTCACAATTATGGTTACAGCGGCTTCAGGAATCGCTATTTTAGGTTTCTGTATTGGTTGCTTTATCTTTTTCCAACTTAAACAACTACGCTATAAACTAAAGAAATCACATGCATAAAATCAACTGACTCATTTTTAATATATTGGTAAAATTTTTTCTTAGAAACCCTAGCATGTTTCCCTGAAAAGTGCTACAATATATTTTGTTGTTGATAAACAACTTATCAGTTGTTGCCGATTTAGTTTAATGGTAGAACGGTGGTCTCGTAATCCATTGATAAGAGTTCGATTCTCTTAGTCGGCATATTTTTTATAATGTGTAAATCCCTTATAAATGTTGATAATACAACTTTTATAAGGGATTTTTTTGGTAAATTATGTTATTACCTTTTAATTAAACAATTTATTGTAATAATATATTCGAAATCCTACTCAAATTACTAAGAGTTTTGATCTCACCTTATTTTAAGGGTCAAATTTATACTTTTATGAACATTTGTATTAAATAATTATTCGACAGAGAAATTATAGAGTACCAAGTTTTCCAAAAATAAGTTATGATTATATAAAATAGCCTGTGAAAGAAGGACTTGATATGAAAAACTGGAAGATTTTATGCATCACTTGTTTAACAGCTTCTCTACTTTTCGCATGTTCAAATACTGAAGATAAAACAGGTGATTCAAAGAAAACCGAAGCCTTTACTACTGAAACAGCAAAAAATACCGATGCCAATTTACCAGAAACAACAGATAGCACAGTTACAATCGCTGGACAAAAAATGACAGATACCGAACAACAAAAAATAACTGATTTTATCGAAAAATATCCAGTTGAGTATTCAAATGCAATCGAAACAGGTGACTTCACACCTTTAGCAAATGAATATATTATGCATGAAACGAAACTATATGAACATCTTTTAAATGAAGTTGAACAGCAACATAAAGATGGCACTACTCAAAAAATAAATAAAATAGAAATTTCTAAGATTAACCGTCTTTCAGATACAGATTTTACTGTCGATACGAAAGAAACAATTGAAGAAACTAAAAATGGCAAGAACAAATCTATTTTACGTGTTCGTCAATACAAGCTCTACTATGACTATGTAGAAGGCGATGATTCAAATAGTTTCTTTAAAATAATGGATATTCAAGATTTAAAATAAACAAATATATCATAATGACGACATAAAATAGGCACCTATCTACAAGTATTTTGTAGAGGTGCCTATCTCAATTTATTGATAGTTTCCTAAGATTTTTACTGCTTGATTAGTAATTGAAGTATCAATGGCTTTATCAAAGTCAAACTCTCCAACTGTTGCGCCATTCTTTTTGTACATTTCATATTGGTTACGAATATCATCTTCTCGCATTTTACCATCCGGATCTAAACCTGTTACATAAACTTTATCCCATAATGCAGGATCTTTTAATGCAGTGTACTTCGTCATTATATTGATAATCTCCGCTTTCTCTATATCCTTTGTAAAAGCATCATTATAATCACGTACACCTTTTAGATAAGCAAGCATAAAACGTAAAGATATATCCTTTTCATCTTTCATAAACTTAGGTGATGCTAAAACTAAAGCGATTTGTGAATCTGGTGCAAAATCGGTTGCGTCACCAAAGCGAGTTAATATTCCTTTACTTACACCCTGTGCTATTAGAGGTTCAATACTAAGTGCAGCATCAATTGAACCATTTTCTAATGCACCAAGCATACTACCAAAATCGGACATAACTACAGTTTTTACATCTTTTTCTGTTAATCCAGCATGCTCTAGCATTAAAGCATAGATATAGCCATCAATTGAATTTCTTGAAGAAATAGCAATCTTCTTCCCTTTAAAGTCTGGGTAATCTTTAATAACATTTGTCATCTTATTACCTATGACAAATGTAAAATAAGATTTTCCTGGCATATTATGTCCTTTATCTCCTACTATTTTAACATCGATCCCTTGTGCAATTGCATTAAAAAATGATGCAGTAGAAATGCCACCCGCTATATCAACTTCCCCTGCTGCTAGTGCTGGCAGCATATCATCGCTATTGGCAAATTGTGCAAATTCGACTTCTATATTGTAATCGTCAAAATAGCCTTTTTCATTTGCAATATAAAATCCTGCACCTGAAGCTGCTCCGTCTTCAGCAACAACGACTTTTGTTCTCTTTTTTAACGGTGCAAGATCACCTGATTTATTTTCTTTACTTACTGCATTATCGACTTTACCGTTGTCTGTTTTGTTTGTACTTTTTTCTGAACATCCTGCTATGACCATCGCTAGTAACAGCAATGGTATCACAAGCCCCCGTTTCAACCATTTCCCCATTGAAATCCCCCTTTCCTTAAAACAAACTTACTTTCTAGATTTTTGTACTTCTTCGTGCAAATGATTTAATATCTCTATAAAATTCTTTGTTGTTTGCTGATGTGAACGGATTTTTTCGATATTTCTTGGTCTAGGTATATCATTTTTAATTTCTTTAATAATTTTCCCAGGTTGGGCACTCATTAGTAAGATACGATCACTTAACAGTAGCGCCTCATCAATACTATGTGTGATAAACAATACCGTTTTCTTAGTTTCTTCCCATATTGAAAGTAATTCCTCTTGTAAGATGAACTTATTCTGCTCATCAAGTGCTGCAAAAGGTTCATCCATCAGCAATATTTCTGGATCATTGGCAAAAGCACGAGCAATGCTTACTCGTTGTTTCATACCACCCGATAATTCTTTTGGAAATAGTTTAGAAAACTTTTCAAGGCCTACTTTTTTAATATAGTAATCTGTTCTCTCTTTGATCACACTTTTTGGTAAATGCCTCATTTTCAAACCAAAAGCAACGTTTTCTTCAACTGTTAACCAAGGAATAATCCCTCTTTCTTGAAACACCATTGACTGAAGAGGTCTATCTTCCTTGCCTAGTTTAATCTCAAAATCTCCAACACTCGTTGTTTCTAACCCCGCCAAAATTCTTAATAGAGTTGTTTTACCACAGCCGCTTGGACCTACTAAGCAAACAAACTCTCCTTCAAAAATCTCCATTGAAATATCTTCTAATGCCGTAACACTATTATTTTTTTTAAAAAATACTTTAGTTAAGTTATTAATCGATATTTTCGTATTCTCCAATACCTCACCTCCAAGGAAGAATCTTCTTCTGCAGATATCGTAGAATTAGTGAGAATAAATAACCGAAAAACGAGATGAGTATTAGCCCTACAAACATTTCTTTCAATAAAAATGCTTTGTAAGAGGTCCAGATTAAATAACCGATTCCTGAAGTTGCACCCATCATTTCTGCAGCTACTATTGTTAAAAGAGCTATTGCCTGACCCATTTGAATCCCTTCCACCATAACTGGTAGTGAACCTGGAAGTGCGATTTTAAAGAAAAAGTCTTTTGAATTTGCTCCGTAATTTTTGGCTACATCTAAATATATTGAGTCTATATTGATAACTCCAGCAGTCGTATTAATAACTACAGGGAAAAACACACTTCCTGCGATTGTAAAGATTTTAGAAAAATCTCCAATTCCAAATAAAATAATGATAATTGGTAGCAATGCTAATGTAGGAATTGGCATAAGAGCCATTACAATTGGTGATACAAAATGTCGAATTGGTGAATATAACCCCATCAACAGTCCAATCACGATACCAGGAATTACACCAAGTAAAAATCCAGCAAAAATCCGATAAAGTGATACCCCTATGTGATGGAATAATTCCCCACTTACGGACATGTTATAAAATGTGTATATAATATCAGTTGGCGGAGGGAAGAAACGTACATCAATAAGATTTGTTCTGGATAAAAATTCCCACAAAATTAAGAGAAAAATGGGTGAAGCGATCGTTAAGGTCTGCTTCCATCGTTCATTAAGTCGTCTTTTCTTCCATTCCTGTTGTTCAACTTCGACAGGATCATGGGTTAGAGCTCTTTTTTCTTCTTTCATCCTTCACCACCTCTTCTATAAAATGATATGTATTTGACTCCCAAAGTGTGTCGACTGCCTATTGATATAAATACAATATTTTAAAGAAAAAATGACTGACACAAAAAAGACAAGCAGATATTTTATTTACTTTACAAATAGTCAATAAGTAATGTTATAATAAATAAAAACAAGTACTATTATCATGTGATTAGAGGGTTTATTTATGAAAATAGATAGAGATATTGTATATTTAGAAAAATTTATAGCAAATAATGATTTTCCATCAGCTCGAAAAATTGTCGAACAAAACTTAGATAAATTTACTAAGCCAAGAATACGTTCACAATTATCTTTAGACGCACTAACTTTTTTAAACTGCATCATTCAAATAAATGATGGAAAAAATAAAAACATATACTCAAGAGAAACACAACTTATTATTAGACATATAAACAATCTGGCTTATGAATGTAAATTAAGTGAGCTTAAATGTTATGTATATTTACAAAAGGATTTATTGTCAGAACCTGAAATTTACAATTCTTTAAGCGAAGATGCTAAAGTATTTATTCCAAAACCTAAAAACTTAGAAAATGATGTTGTCATTTAAAAAGAAGTCCCAAAGCTATTGGCCTTGGGACTTCTTTTTTTGATTTGCACTTATCCTACACAATGATTAAAACTAGAATTGACGAGCTTTCGCTTGACTCCTCAAGATTTGGTTTCGAAGTGTTATCTTCGTTTCTCCCTTAACTTGAGATTTTGAATGTTTTATTCTAGTCCAGAGTTGATGAACCTTTTGAGACTTTGGATCTAAGTGGTCCGGTTTCCCCATAATGTTCTTCCCTCCTAATCATGTTGGATTTCATAGTGAAATCTTTTTTAGTATGGCTCTTACTTTTCAGTTTATGCCTAATTAGAAATTCACACTATCCGTTAGTACATATCCAAAAACGATTCCAGCAATTATAGTGAACATAATTGTAGTATCACCTAATGCTAAAATTTGATTTGTAAATACTAACTTATCACCGAAGCTCGAATAACTCAAATAAGGTAGTAGTAAAAAATACAAAGCTGGTAATGCAATAACGATTAATTTTATCCAATCCATGCGCCATTTCTTTTTGCCTTTTTTCTCCTTAAGAAATTTAGGTAATCGTAATAAAATCCCTACGAAAATCGGAAAAATTAGGTTAAATATCATTATTTGTTTATTATCAAAAGAAATTTCTGCTTCTTTTCCCAAATATACACGAAATCGTAAAGCCATATAAATTGAAAAAACTATTATAATAACCCAAGTGACATAATCCAAAAAGCATTTCAAACTAAACCTCCTCCAATTACATCATTACTATTAAAATTTCGCCTAAAGTGAAATTTTTCCTTTAAATAATTTATCGTAAATGTCGGAAATTATTATGTATAACTATAAATAGAAAAACGAAAGAAATTTTAAATGAAAATGAAAAACCCGGAAAATTAATTCCGGGTCTGATTTCACTTTATCCTTCATATCGATTAAATGTTATTTTAGCTTTGCATATATCTAAGACTCCTGCACGAAGCATTCACCTTGGACCTAACTTTTTAAAGCAGCTCACAGTAGAAGAATATTATTGAGAATTAAGAACTAAAGTTCTACTTACTCTTTAACCATTCAACATCCTGATCATAAAAGATGTTATCCTTTATGACGATTAAAACGTTAAGCTTTCGCTTTAAACTCAAACCTGATCCACGGGACTTCACTCTCCGTTTCATTAGAAATGAGATATTAACTTTTTAATCTCGCCCAGAGTTATGAACTCTCTGAGTAATTATCGCTTTTTTGGCGGATCACCCATCGAATTCTCCCTCCCAATCATGTTAGATTTACGAATCCTTCATGATGTTTAAAAAAGTCTTGCAATCGCTAAATTACTCAGACCTGATCCACGGGACTTCACTCCGTTTCATTAGATTGAGAATGTTTAACGCTTTAATCTACTATGAGCTATAGTGCTCACCTGGACTTGGTTCACCCATCGGTTAACCCCTCCTGTTTATGAAAGGATTTGTTAAGTGAAATCTTTTATAGTATAGCTCGTACCGTTTCTTTTATACACTAAATTAAAAATTTTTATATTAATCGAACATGTGATTTAAATTAGCCATTTCAATTGCAGATACGGCAGCATCATAACCTTTATTTCCTGATTTTGTGCCAGATCGTTCGATGGCTTGTTCAATATTTTCTGTAGTAACGATGCCGAACATGACTGGTACGCCAGATGTTAAACCTACATTTGCAATACCTTTTGCCGCTTCGTTACAAACATAATCATAATGAGATGTTGCACCTCGAATCACTGTACCTAAACCTATAATGGCATCGTATTTTTTTGTCTCCGCCATTTTTTTTGCGATAAATGGCACCTCAAATGCTCCAGGAACCCATGCAACATCAATATCTTCCTCATCTACACCATGACGCTTTAAGCCATCCATTGCTCCTGACAATAGTTTTCCAGTTAAAAATTCATTGAATCTTCCAACGACAATACCAATTTTCAAACCTGTTCCGATTAATTGTGCTTCAAATGTTTTTCCCATTTCCATTCACTCCTATGCTAAGATATGTCTCATTTTTTCTTTTTTTGTGTGCAAATATTTTTCATTTTCTGGTTCAGCTTCAATTTCTACAGGTACTCGTTCGACAACTTGAATACCATACTTCGTTATTCCTTCGATTTTGGCAGGATTATTGGTCATTAAACGAATTTTTTCAATTCCCAAATCCCGCAACATTTGTGCACTTATGCTATAATCCCGCATTTCTGCAGGAAATCCAAGATGAATGTTGGCTTCTACAGTATCGAAACCTTGTTCTTGCAATTCATAGGCTTTTAATTTGTTTAGAAGGCCAATCCCTCTTCCTTCTTGACGCATATATAGCACAATTCCATTGCCAGCTTCTTCTATTATTTCTAGTGATTTTTGTAATTGTGGTCCGCAATCACAGCGTTTTGAATGAAAAATATCACCAGTCAAACATTCCGAATGAATTCGAACAAGTGGTGCTTCTTCGTTTTGAGGTTTTCCCTTAATAATTGCAACATGTTCTTTATCATTTAATTGATTTGAATAACCAATCATTTGAAATTCTCCAAATGATGTTGGTAGTTTAACGGAAGCCACCCTTTCAACAATTGTTTCTGTTTCCTTTCGGTAACGTATTAAATCAGCAATAGTAACAAAGGTTAAGTTATGTTCCTTTGCAATTTCATATAATTGTGGAACTCTTGCCATTTTGCCGTTATCTAACATGATTTCACAAATAACTCCCGCTGGTTCCGAACCACAAAGTTTTGCAAAATCTACTGCAGCTTCTGTATGACCTTGTCTCTCAAAGACACCGTTTTCCTTTGCAATTAATGGAAATACATGTCCAGGTCGACGGAAATCTGCTCCAATTGATTTGCGATTAATCAATTGGAGAATTGTTTCAGATCGTTCATATGCACTTATTCCTGTCTCAGTCGTCTTGTAGTCAACGCTGACAGTAAATGCAGTTTGGTGATTATCCGTATTATTTTCGACCATCGGATTCAATTCAAGTTGTGTTGCTAGTTTTTTAGACATTGGTGTACAAATTAGACCGCGACCATATTTGGCCATAAAATTAATGTTTTCTGGTGTAGCAAATTCAGCTAATACAAGAAAATCGCCTTCGTTCTCACGATTTTCATCATCCACCACAATGATTATTTTCCCTCTTTTTAAGTCTTCTATTGCTTCCTTGATTGTATTAAACATTTACTTTCACCCCTTTAAAATCCATTTTCTTTTAAGAAATCTAATGTAATACTTGATTTTTCATCTTTTCTTTCTAAATGATGGATTATATATTTGCCGAGTAAATCATTTTCAATATTGACAACTTCTTGTTCTTTTTTTATTCCTAATATCGTTTGATCAAATGTATGTGGAATTAACGAAACCGTTATTTGTGTTGGTTTTACATCGAAAATAGTTAAGCTAATACCATCAATCGCGATAGAACCTTTCATCATACAAAATTTACTTAGCTCTTTACTAATTCCTATATCTACATAAACTGCATTCGCCAATTTTCTTTTTCTCAGGATTATACCGGTACCGTCTACATGACCTGATACAAAATGTCCGCCAAATCTGCCATTTGCGGGCATCGCTCTTTCTAAGTTAACGACTTGGCCCGTTTGTAAAGCGTGAATATTTGTAGCTTTAACAGTCTCAGGCATAACATCTACAGTAAATTGTTTAGTTGAAAAAGAAATAACTGTTAAGCAGACACCATTGATTGCGATACTGTCTCCTAAATGTATATCTTCTATAACCTTTTTCGATTCAATCGTTAACTGCATACTTTTTGGTTCATTTTTTATTGTTTTTATTACCCCTAATTCTTCAACAATTCCAGTAAACATATAACAACCTCATTTCGGTACAGAAGTAATTTTGATATCTTCACCAATCATTTCAACGTTTTTAAATTTAAGCGGATATGCATCTTTTATATGATGAATATTTAAATCTCCGATCATATTAACAGCATTATTTCCACCAATGATCTTGGGTGCAATGTATGTGATTAGTTGATTGACATATCCTGATTTTAAGAAACTTGCATTTACCTTGCTGCCCCCCTCAACATAAAGCTTCATAATATTACGTTTGCCAAGTTCTTTTAATACTTCTTTTATAGAAATAGTTGGTTTTTTAATTTGAATAATCTCAACATGTTCTTGTGAGAAGCTTTTGACCTTTTCCTCCGATACTTCTGAACCAACAAAAATGAGAGTATCTGTTATATCTTCTGTAACTACTTTTGCATTGTCTGGCATATTCAGACTTGTATCTAATATCACTCTTATTGGTTGTTTTTTTGTATTACCCAATCGATTGGTTAAGCTTGGATTATCAGCTAAAATCGTACCAATCCCTACAAGTATGGCATCGTTTGACTCGCGATCTCTATGAACATCATATTGTACTTCTAGACCTGTAATTGCTTCTCTACCATTATTTTCCGTTGCTAATTTCCCATCTAACGTAATTGCTTGTTTTAGTGTTACATAAGGGACCTCATTTTGAATAAAGTGAAAGAAAGCTTCATTTAACTGATTAGCTTTGTCTTCTAAGATACCTGTAGTTACCTCGATTCCAGCATTTTTTAAAATGGTAACACCTTTTCCAGCAACAATTGGATTTGGATCCAAAGAAGCAATAACCACTCTTTTAACGCTAGCTTTTACGAGCGCGTGCGCACATGGAGGTGTCCTCCCATAATGACTACATGGCTCTAGCGTTACATAAACGGTGCTTCCATTTGCCCTTTCTCCTGCCATTTGCAATGCATTTACTTCTGCATGAGGAGTACCCGCTTTAAGATGAGCTCCAAAACCAACGATTTCTTGATTTTTTACAATGACGGCACCGACAACAGGATTGGGATTGGTTTGTCCTTCAGTCACTTTTGCCAATTGAAGCGCAAAATTCATGTAAAATTCATCGGTCATTTGAATCACTCCAAATTCTATAAACTTTCCAAAAAGAAAACTCCTAAAGAGTTTATTCCTTAGGAGTTTACGGGAGATTATGTAATAAATGGTATTATGAAATAAACTTATGCCTACAACTTCATAAGAATTACCATTACACATCGTCCTTCTCCCATCCAGACTATACTGTCGGCTTTGGAATTGCACCAAATCCTGCCTATAAAGGCTCACGGGCTTAGAATTTCTTCATCACCGTCGATTGGGATTTTCACCCGACCCCGAAGGACATTACTATAAAATTGTTAAATGGTTTTCTTTAAAAAGAAAACCCCATAGATTTACTCTACGGGGTGGATTGGAAGTTTGAATTTAAACATTGCTAAATAAACCTATAGAACATAAATAGATTCCATAAGCAATAAGCATTCCATACATCCTTCTCTCATCCAGACTATACTGTCGGCTTTGGAATTACACCAAATCCTGCCTATAAAGGCTCACGGGCTTAGAATTTCTTCATCACCGTCGATTGGGATTTTCACCCGACCCCG
>NZ_CAKQBI010000028.1:0-45151 GCF_934216135.1 uncultured Rummeliibacillus sp.
TACGTATTGAAAAAATATTTTTCGTCACTTAAAAATGGCGTGAGCCATTGATACATCAACATTTATAGAGGGAGGTTCCTCTAATCCTTTATAACCACAAACTGGGCATGTATATTTTTTCTCCATCAAAATACCCCTCACTTTTCAATTTTATATGATGAGATTAATCCACGTTTTTTGAGCTCCAATCCACGCAATTCAGGCATCAATCCACGCTTTCTCGATGTCAATCCACGCAATTACAAATTGTATCCACGTTCCGTGAAATTTACGTCCTATTTCGAACTCTTTTATGAAAAAATAAGATACTCAGTCTCTCAACAAAAACTTTCTTACGTAACCCAAATTTGATTAATCCCAGTTAGCTATACTCAGCCGATAAAGGGATTGTTAAAATCTAGTGATTTCTTTATTTTCCTTAAAATTACTAGCTTCCAGTTTCAACCTTCAAAACCTCATACTGAAACCCTTGGAATTTATAATTCTGCTTCTGATACATATTTCTTGGGGTGTCTTCCCCATCGGCTACGAGTATGATTGTTTTATCTGGGAATTGGTCCATGACGTGACGTTGAAGCTGACCACCAATACCCTTACGTTGGTGGGATTCGATAACAAATAGGTTGTCGATTTCTGCTGTTTGTTCTTTTTCGCTGACTTCAACTGAGCCAACTGGGACGCCTTCCTTGTTATAGGCAAGGATTTGGTATCTGTAACTTTCCTCTTTGAATTGACGACGTAACATCGTTTGTTTTTGAGTTGCAAAGTTTTCGCCATATTTTAAATCTTCATTGTATTGGAGTTTTAAGAAGTCTTCTAGGTTCTTTTCTGTTACTGGTTGCACGTTGATGTTTGGATCTTTAGCAACTGTGAATTGGCTTGGTTGAATAGTATATAATTCGAGAAAGCCAATATTATAGTTTTCTTCTTTTAAATAGCTAGTGATAGGAGCAGGAATCTTTTCATCTGCTGGGAACACAAATTTTACATGTTGCTGTCCGTGTTGTTGATGAAATGTATGTAAGGCTTGTTCGATTTTTTTGAATTCTTCTAATGTAGGCATTTGCTTCCACTCGATAAAGTTACTATCATAACGGCTTAGCATTTCTGGATAATGATATTGTCGGTAAAGCGCATCTTCGTAAATGATATGACCAATTTTATGTATGTTTTGAAATGTGATGTTCATCTTTATCCCTCTTTTTGTTTTGTATTTTTAAAATAATAATCACTGCTGAATTGAATAAAATTGGAAGTTATTCGATTGAAATTATAGATCACTTCCTATATTTATATCTTTTAATTATACAGGAAATAAGTTACTTTTTTGAAGGGCTATATTTTCGAGAATAGAAATGAGTGGATTGAGTAGCGACTCAGCAGCAACAACGCGAACTACTTGAACTAACTGATATAAGGCAAAAAAGCCCTTTGACAATGTGTATTTTGTCAAAGGGTTCAATGGATTATTTGTTATAGGATCAATCTACCGCTTATTTGATTAAAAACCTGTGGTTGCAATACTATAAAAATCTCATACATTAATAATAGTTTATAGGTTCTAATACATACTTTCCATTTTTCAATTGTGTAAAATGTAAATAAACTGTGACTGCATTCATTGGACTATAGTTTTTTGGCTGGAAAGAAAAACTGAAATTTGCAAATCCCTTCCTAACTGAATAATCATTATATTCTACTTTAGAAGTTGTGACTTTTTTTACAGCCTTAGAATAGTTTGCAGTATCCTTTTTTGTATTCGCTTTTCTTGTCCTTTTTACTTTATCATTGTAATTTTCCACTGAATAACCATATCCTAGCATATATCTGCCATCTTTTTTGGATGCTAAGTGCTTTATCGCATACGTTTTGAATGCTTTTGTTTTTCCGTCTCCTAAAGAAGCACCATACATTTCATTAGTTTTGCAGCTTCTGGTCTTAATTCGCTCATAACTGTTTTTGTTTTAAATTTCTTTGGTAAAGTGATGACACCTTTTTTTGATACTACCTTTTTTTCACTAGCTGTTTGAACTACTTTTTTTGTGGATGTTGCGTTACTTTCTGCTGAAACTTCTGCTGTCCCAATTACTAAGCTACAGGCTAGAATAATTGATACAATGATTCCTTTTTTACTTAATTGTTTCATAAATCCCCTATCCTTTCACCTTCTAAATTATCCGATATTTTTCCATTACTGTGTTATTTTACCACATCACAACTTAATGTCTTTTCACTTTTCTGAAATAGTATAATAATACCAAATTATAGACTATTGTCCAAAATCTTTTTCCTATTAAACTGAGTATACCCATACTAAATATCTAGCTTATACATGATTATTATTAGTAATTTCTCCGTCTATTTTCACAAAAGGCCCCTGCTCATTAGAAGTATTACCTTTCAAAAGAGGCATGGTAGGATATAAATTTTCTGAAACGCGGGAGAATTTTTGGAAACCGCGGAAGTGGCAATCGAAATCGCGGAACTAGGAGTGAAAATCACGGAAGAGACACTCGAAATCGCGGAACCAGGAGTCGAAGTTGGGATTTGAAATAGTATGGAACCTAAAAAACAAGAGATTCGTTGACAAATAATATCATCGAATCTCTTGTTTTCTATTAACGCTACTATTCAAATGAACTTTATAGCTTGAATCTGCCAACAGTCGTGCGAAGTTGTTCTGCCATAGTGGCTAGGTTATTAGAAGAGGCAGTAATTTCTTCCATACTTGCTGTTTGTTCTTCGGATGCGGCTGCAACATTTTGAATACTGCTTGAGTTTTGAACTACGCTTGCGCTAACTTTCTTCATGGAGCCAGCGATGTTATTCATACCGCCATTCATTGCATCAATTGTTGTACTTACATGATTCACTTGAGAGTTCAACTCTGATATCGCTGAGTAGATTACTTTAAATGCATCTCCTGCTTCTTGGAAAGCATCGGCACTTACTTTTAGATTTTCATAACTTGTAGACATTGAGTCTACTGCATTTGTAGATTCAGACTTGATCAAATCAATACGATTGCTAATATCGTTTGCTGCTGTTCTAGATTGATCTGCCAGTTTTCTTACTTCTTCAGCTACAACGGCGAATCCTTTACCATGTTCACCTGCACGTGCAGCTTCTATTGATGCGTTAAGTGCAAGTAAGTTGGTTTGATCAGCGATTTCTGTAATTAATGAAACAATTTCACCAATTTCTTTAGAGTAATTGCTTAAACGATTAACCACTTCTGAAGTTGTATCAATCATCTTAGTCGTTGTGTTCATTTTATCTAACGCATTGATAATAATTTCTTTACCCTTTTCTGCTGTGTGAGTTGTATCAACTGCATTTGCGCTTACTTGTTCAACGTAGTTCGTTACGTCATTCATTTTTTTAGATATTGTATTTACATTATTTCCAATCTCTTCGACAGCATCTGTTTGTTTTTCAGTACCTGCTGATACTTCTTGCATAGATACCGTTACTTGTTCTATAGAGGCGCTTGTTTGTTCAGCTCCTGCAGACAGTTCTTCAGAAGTAGCTGCTACATTTTCAGCATTTGAACTAATTTTAGAAATAATGTCTCTTAAATCGTCTACCATATGATAAACTCCATGTGATAATTGTGCGATTTCATCTTTTCCTTTTATTTCAAATCGTTCTGCTGCTAAGTTTCCTTCACCTACTTCGTCAACATAATTGTTAATAGCAAGTACTGGCTTAATAATTCGTTTACTAATAACGTAAGCAAGGATTGCACCTAAAACAACAAATAGTAATGTCAACCCTACTGCAGTCCAAAGTGTTTTAGATTGCACTTGAGAAATAAAGGCAGCGTCCATATCTAATCCGAAAATGATATCTGTACCTTTAAACGGGACGAAAATAGATTTATGAATACCATACTTATCTTCATAAATATCACTAAACGTGACTTTACCTTGATCAATTGCTTCATTCATCTTAGGATCAAACTTATAAGCTGCATTGTGATTATCGGTATCACTCAATGCTACAATATGCTCTCTTCCATTTGAGCGGGAAAGAACATAGGCATTTTGTACTTTTAGCCGTTTTTTATCCTCATTTAAAGCCTTTAATAGTGTTTCATATTGTTTTTGATCATTATTATCAGCCGCTGTAACGAGAGAAGTGTCAACATCTTCCATTACTTTATCTGATACAAGTTCTAATTTATCCTCAAAGAGACTCATCACTCGGTTTTGAATAATATTGTTTGAAGTATAGTAAAGTATTGAGCCAAAAATGATTGAAAAAATGGCTATTGGTGAAACGAAATAAAGAATATACTTGTATAGCATTGTATGTCTATTTTTTGCTAGATTCTTCAACGGTTAAATCCTCCAATTCTTCTATTGAGTGTTTTAGAGACTCAATGATTGCTGGAATATGTTCTACTTCTGTATAAGGTGAAATGGAGAAGAATTTTGCTACTCCAACTGGGATGCGTTCTGTACTGTCAGAAGCATCAACTGTACAAATACGCGTTGTGTCTCCAAAGAACACGTCATCTCGATGTTTACCTAATATTTCAAATAATGATGAATTTAATGCATTTATCTTTTCGATTTCTGAAACGCTATATTTGCCTGCTTGTTCTGATTTCCAATTAGCATTGTTAGGATATAATCGGAACGCTGTAATTGGTCCTATATTAGTTGGGTTCACTATTTGCAGTGATGGTAATTTTTGTTGTAATTGCTGACGGAATGCTAAGTTAACACGAACATAATTTGCTAGAATTTTTTGGTAGCCTGTTTTACCGAATGCCATTAGTGCAGCATAGATTGCTATAGAGCTACCCATTCGAGAGCATTCTAATGTATATCCTGTATGATATGAACCATAACCACGGTTTCCAACATACGGTGTATCAAAATCCTCTAAATCTAAAAGACCTAGTGAACTACCTTCTTTTAATAGGAACAAGCTAGTTAGATAAGGTGTTTGACCAAGCTTTTGGAAGTCAAAACATAAAGAATCAGCCAAATGAAGATATTGCATACGTGAACGAATAACCATTAAGCTTTCAAGTACCTCATCTTCAAAGTGCAGTGGATTTTGTTTGAAATCGTAATCGTTAAAGAATGCATAAAATCCGCCCAAAGCAGAGTCTGCATGAATATGAATTGGTTTTAAATTGTATCGTTTTTCAAATTCAGTTGTAATTTCTTTAATTTCTTTAATATTATCTATTGCAAAGCTATCTGTCGCACCAGTTGTTGCAACAATATATACTGGGATTCCGCCCTTTTCTATCACTTCATTTAAACGTTTTTGTAAATCATCCATATCCATAGAATGATCTTTTCCTGCTTTTACACGGACTAAATGATTACTTCCAATACCAACAGCTTCAATTGATTTTAATAAACTATAATGTGCGTTTTCAGAAGCAAAACAGTATAGGTTATTTGGCACACCTTCTTCTTTTGCATGAGGGAATTGTTTCGCAATAGCTACGCGAAGTCCGCTAAATACTGCACCTTGTCCTCCCCAAGTGGTATAACCAAAACTCTTTGTATAATCATAGCCGACTAACTTAGACATCATCGAAATAACTTTCACTTCAGATTCTGTAGCTGCAGGCCCATAAACATCCCATAAATTATTCCCATTCAAAAGGGAGTTTACAAACAAACCTAATATACCTGGAATGCTTGCCATAGGCAGTACATTTGTCACGAAATTATGTGTATGGAACGGATGGCCTTTCATTAAGTCAGTTAACGCATTCACGACAGTATCTAAACCAGTACCATTCGTAGGGACAACATGCTCTTCCATCAACTCCTGATAAAAATTTGCCGAACGTTCTTGCATTGGTCCAAGTGTTGTTTTAGATGGATCTTTTAAGGAATCCATTGATGTTAAAATTTTTTCAAGATAATTGACTAATTGTTCTCTCTGTTTTCCATTGCCATCTTCGCTTTGGAATAGTTGTTTCATAGTATCCATTTCAAAAACACCTTTCATAGTTCTAAAAACATATATTTCGAATTAATTATTAGTAAAATATACATGTATATTATAAGTAAAAGAAACTACAAAATCCAATGTTATGTTGAAATAATAATATTCAGAAAAGTTGAACCAATTAGAGTTTTATGCCAATTAACTTCATTACGATTCATGAAATTTATAGATCAATCCATTAATCCATTTTCTCAGCTGTAATCCACAGATTTTAATTGTTAGTTAATCCGCAAATCAAGGATCAATCCACGTTTCTTCGTGGGTAATCCACGCATTTCGAGATTCAATCCACGTTCTTCAGGTGCCAATCCACGCAACTATGAATTGTATCCACGTTCCGTGAAATTTACGTCATGATTGGGATTTTTTTAGGATCATCAAGGATCTTTCAGATAAATATTAGCTCTCATAGGAGATGATAGGATATAAATTTTCTGATACGCGGGAGAATTTTCTAAAACCGCGGAAGTTGCACTCGAAATCGCGGGAGAGACACTCGAAATCGCGGAACAACTAGAAGTCGAAGTTGTTCGATGGCAGTCACCACTGTTATGTAATGGAGACCATACCACCCTTTTAGGTGTCATTCAATATTGAATCAATACTGGGATGAAACTATTAGAAGAAATAACCGTATAAATAGTATAGAGGAGGTGTGGCTATTAATGATTTTTCGTTCAAAGGTAGACAATTTCTTTGTAGCAATGATTTCTATAGCTATTTTAATAATAGGAGTTGTAACACTACTCCCTGCAATTCTTGATAAAGAAGCATCTACTACTATTAGAATTATTATGTTCGCTCTATTTATTGTTTTAGAAGGAATCATCGTGTGGACTGCCTTTTTCATTAAGTATGTTTTCTATAAGGATTATCTATTAGTGAAAGGAGGGCCATTTCGTAGTAAAATTCCATACAAAATGATCACCAAAGTATCTCCAACAAATGATATATTGACAGGCTATCGAATATTATCTTCCAGACAAGGACTTGAACTATTTTATGAATCCGGAGCACTTGGAAGTGTGAAAATTTCACCAAAGGAAAAGGCGGAGTTTATCACCGAGTTAACAAAACGTTGCTCAAACATACAGGTACAGGAATAATTTAGTCCTGCAAGTGATTAAAAGGTCAATGATTTGACTAAAATATTTTTAGGGCATTTTTAATTCCTCCTCATTGTTTATTGTCGTGGTAACATTGTAATCAAGAGGGATTGATGGCCCTTTTTCTTTTTCACAGTAATACGGATTTAATACATAGCATACATAAGCATGGCTCAACATTCTTTGTACAAAATCTACTCTCAAAAAGAAAAGGCCAATACAGATAAATCATCTATACTCGCCTTTTAACTGAATTCTATTGTTAGTTTCTCTAGGTTAATATTGGCCTTCATTTCTTTTAGAAGATCTAATCCAACAATACCATCCAAATCAAAATCGTAATTCATTGCCCCGATTTCTAATGGAAAATCAGTTGCCTCTGCTTCTCCGATTTTAATGGTATCTACCATTTTAGAAAAGACAAATTCTGAACCACCGACAACACTAATACGGTAGATTGTGTCATCTACTTCTGGAATTAGATCGATTGATTGAGCTAAATCTGTAGATATTATTGTACCCCCTGACCCCGTATCAACCAAAACTCGGTTTAGACTTAACGATTTGCCTCTAAATATTACTTTCAAATCAGTAAGCAATAATCCATCCTCAATGATTAACTTTTTCACTACCTTCTAACACCTACCCGTTTTTTCTCAATAATATTGGGATTCTTACGATTTGTATGAAGAACATATAATTCACGCGATGGATTTTCTTGATGAAGTTCCTGGTATGCTTTCATTGCATCAGGAGAATTAGAAAATTTCTTGATTGGTATAATTTCTTTTAAAATACGTTCACTTTTTTCATTAGTATATGCTTCAACAGCTTCAATCAATACCCATTGTTTTGGAAATGCCTGGCACACTTCTTCCCATTTCATATAAGCCACCTCCGATTGTTTTCTATCTATTTTATCATGTTAGATTAGTATTTTTTGAGTTGTAAATTTAAATGGATTTTATTGGTTTTATTGTTTAATCCACGCATATCGTGATTCAATCCACGTTCTTCCGTTGTTAATCCACGTATTTCGTGATTTAATCCACGTTCTTTCACTGCCAATCCACGCGTTTTCGAATTGTATCCACGCTCCGTGAAATTTACGTCCCAACTTCAACTCTTTCTATGGCATTCAAGAAACTTAAAAGAGGAAAATTAGAATATAACTATACAAATCTCCATAAAAAATAAAAATGTGCACGTATACTAAAATTATCAACATAAATTAAAAAGACCGCTGATGTTAGTCCATCAACGGTCAAACAGATAGTCGGTTCCCTCAAGGGGATTGGCAGTTGTTTTAGGTGAATTAACCCATCAGAGCCCTAACTCAAGGATGGGGTTTTTTTTATGGTTAAATGACAGAATACTAATCACTAATGCCGCTAAATCAATGCAAACTTTAAAGCTTCGAAAAACGTACGTGCACTATTCTCTTTCTATCATCTTTTCCTTCTATAAAACTTTCGCAAAAGTAAAATATAAATCAAGTCGTATACTAACGTAGCAATTGAAAGTATTGTAATGAGACTGGTTCTGAAATAAATATAAAATGCGATGGCTGCACATAAGCTTCCAAGCATTTTAAAAATTGCAATACTAATTGATTGGCCGCTTCTATTTTCCCTACTTAATAATAGAGAAATAAATAACCCTGACATCATTAAGTTTTGCCCAAATGCAGCGTATTTCCCTTCGATATCATTAAACTCAAATGCCATCGCCATGATGATCAGGAAACTAAATACAAGTGTTATGAAAAATGAGGAATAGAAATATCTTTCTGAAATACCCTTCTTCTTCTCTTTTGGTCCATACAATAGATATTGCATCAAAATGATAACATCTAGTAAAAACCAAATGAGCGTAATGATTTTTTGTGGCCCGGAATGCGGAAACACAAAGGTATAGATGAACTCCCACGCTATATTGGCACAAAGAGCCGCCATCGGCATACCATAACTTTTATCTAGAAACCCACGTATAATAATTAAAATATATGTAATGATCCAAAATAGCCCCGTACCTAACTGTAGAATAGAAAGCAAGTCTCCTTGAATGAACAACTACATCCCCCAAATCCAACAATTTTGATACTAAAAACTTATTCTTTATTTGGTTTCATTATGAGTAGAAATCGATTTTGGAACATTGCTTACTCATCACCTATTTAGCATGTTCCAAAATACAGTTATGGTATAATTAACAAAAAATGTATAGAAGGTTTTAACATGACAAAGTATTATTCAATATTTACAGCACTTTTTCTTATCATTTTTTCCTTTTCTGCATATAAAGATGACCATCCAGGTTATGCAATTTACTATGGTATTAGCTTTGCTTTCATACTAATAGTAGAGCTATTAAAACTTTTCTTTAAACATAAAAAGGCTTAATTTTTTTAGATACATAAAAACCTTTTACAAATGCTATTTGTGAGAAATCGAAAACGCCAAGCTCATCAGGCTTCTCTATTTTTGCATCTGGAACTTCTTTTACTTTCACATCTTTTACACCTTGATAAGTTACAGCTTTCAAACGGTTCCCCCCTGCTGGATAAAGTATTGGTCATAAACAAGTTACCTCTTTAAGTTATTTACCCACTTAACTAAAAAATATACTTTACACCATTAATCAGAACCATTAAAACTGCACACTAAAACCATTAAATTTGTGGATTCCTGTACCGAATTTAGTAAGTTCATTTTCTCTCAAAAACTTAACTGCCCTTTTTACTTCTTTTAAAATGATTGGTTCAAGTCCTAAAGTATTATGTGAACCGTAAATCATCGAAACGTTAGGGATGTCTGAAATTTTTTCTAATGAATTAACTAAATCAATAGGGTTTGTTGAAGGATAAAAAGCGTATATAGGGGTTTCATCATATAATAAATCCCCTGTAAATAAATAACCGTTTTTTTCATCTAAAATACAAATATGACCAGGAGAATGTCCAGGCGTATGATAGATGATTAATTTTCTATCTCCTAATTCGATTACATCACCATCAACTAACAAATCCGTAGGCTCCCCTTGAAATGGTTGATATGTATCTGCATTAAAATTACTTGGAAGAGGCAATGTTATATCTCTACTAATATCCTTTCTTATTTGTTCTATTGATAAGCCTTTTATCCCATTCACACCAATCTTTATCTTCCTCATGAACAAATATCCTTTCAAATTCCCCATGACTTCCAATATGATCCGTATGTACATGGGTAGTGATTACGTCAATCGGTAAAGTAGTCAATTGGTCAGTTATTCTCTTTATATTATCAATTCCAAGACCAGTATCAATTAATGCCGCCTTTTGATTACCCAATAATAAAAATGAGTGTACTTTCTCCCAATGTCCATATTCACTTATTGCATATGTATTACAATCAATCTGTTGCACCGTAAACCACGAATCTACTATCATACATTACCTCCCAAAATACTTTTACTCACTTGTTCTACATTACAATTTAATATCCTTTGCCTTATAGAAATCCCTATATAAATAGAAGGAAAAGTATACCGGAGTTATTCAATAAAAAAACATAGGGAGCATATACTTCCTATGTTTTCATTCATATTATTTATCAGTTTGATTTTGCTTCTTTTTCAAATACTCTGCACGTATTTTTTCAAGTTGCTGCTTTTTATCAAATTGGGTAGGCTTGTTTTTTTCGTGATACTTTGTCACAGCTGCCTTACCTTTGCTATCTAATTGATATTTTCCCACTGTATTCACCTACTTTTCTTGTCAAAGAGAATCTACTCAACATATAATATACCTTATTTTACTGAAGTAATCCTCATTAATGTACTGTTAACCTTGAATAAATCAATAAAAACATTAAAAACTTACTAAAATAATTCACCGCCTAATGGTATCAAATCTTAATATAATGAAGGATTCTATCGATGATACTTGTATGACTCTTCAAACATAATATGAAAAATTCTGTGCATCAAACGACATAAAATGATACTATTTATGATGGTAAACTATTTGAATTTACTTGAATCATTTATAGAAGTTTCACAAGGAGAAGATCATATGAACAACGAAGATAATTTTTGGCTTGATTTACCGAAGCCGTTTTTTATATTAGCACCAATGGAAGATGTCACAGATGTTGTCTTTCGCCATGTCATTAGTAAAGCTGGAAAACCTGATGTATTTTTCACAGAGTTTACTAATACCGATAGTTATTGTCACCCTGAAGGTAAAGAAAGTGTACGTGGTCGTTTAACGTTTACTGAAGATGAACAACCGATTGTCGCACACATTTGGGGTAATAAACCAGCATTTTTTGAAGAAATGAGTATCGGGATGAAAAAGCTAGGTTACCGTGGTATTGATATTAACATGGGATGCCCAGTACCTAACGTTGCAGGTAACGGAAAAGGATCTGGATTGATCAACCATCCTGATGTAGCAGCTGAAATTATTCAAGCCGCAAAAGCAGGTGGCCTACCTGTTAGTGTAAAAACAAGATTAGGATTCACTGATATTGAAGAATGGCACGATTGGTTAGAACATGTGTTAAAACAAGATATTGCAAATCTAACTATTCACCTTCGTACAAGAAAAGAAATGAGTAAAGTAGATGCGCACTGGGAACTAATACCGGAAATAAAAAAATTACGAGATGAAATCGCTCCTAACACACTGTTAACTATTAATGGGGATATCCCTGACCGTGCAACTGGATTAAAATTAGTCGAACAATACGGTGTTGATGGTGTTATGATTGGCCGTGGTGTCTTCACTAATCCATTTGCTTTTGAAAAAGAACCAAAAGAACATAGTGTTGAGGAATTCCTCAATCTATTACTATTACAGTTGGATCTTTACGAAAAATATTTAGAATCAGTGCCTCGTCCATATACACACCTTCATCGCTTCTTCAAAATCTATGTTCGTGGATTTAGTGGCGCAGCTGAACTAAGAAACCAATTAATGAATACCAAGTCAGCAGATGAAGCACGTCAATTGGTTTATCAGGTTTTAAATAAAGAAATATAGATTAATACAAACAAAAAAGCCTATCTATTCTAAGGTAGGCTTAATCCCATCGTTTAAATAATCCACTTTTCTTCTTTTTCTTTTCTCTTTCATCCAATATATTTAGTACAGTTTGATTTTCCTCATGAATCGAATTCTTCATCACATTAGATACTGACATTTTTGGTTTATGTTTATTTGACTTTGCTTTATTGCGTTCAAAAGGCATTGTACATTCTCCTCTGTTCAAATGATTATCTATATTTTGTCCAGAGTTGGTAATCTTTATAACAAAAAAGAGATGTAAAGGGTCATTCCTTACATCTCCTTCTATTTATGCTCTTTTTGCTAGTATACGCAACGCCTTTTTGTTTAGGTTATGAACTGAATTAAATGATTCTGAAACATTCACAGTCATTTTAGGTCTATGTTGATCGGTAGAATAGTTTTTTCTTCGAATATTTGGCTTACTTTTTTCTTGAACCGGGATAGGAGTTTTTGTTTCTTTATATGTTTCCATAATCATTCCCTCCTTTGGATTCTATATCCTAATTATAGTACTACTAAAAATATTAATCCATATACCAATCAAATATTTGTGTTAAGTTTAAAATATGAGAGGCATCTATTCCATCGACTTCAATAAATGTTGAGCTTATTCCTATGAGAATATCATATTTTCTTCCATAAAAAGGGATGATAAATACCTTTTTATCTTTAAAATTGTCTGAAGAACTAACTTCCTTTTTATTGTGAAGTTCTATCGCTTTCCCATCTAATAATTCTTGTACCAAAAACAGCTTCCATTCTCCATCTACTATGGTCTTATTGTAGCATTGTTCAATACGGGTAAATGCTTGTTTAATATCCAAGTTACTATGAAGGTCTTCTAAATTAGCATTTAATCCGCTTTCAAATTCAAATATAGCCAAATCTATTTGAAAAGTACCGGTGTAAAATTCTAGGAATTTTTTCAAATCTTCTTTATAATCATCAAATTTAAGATGTAAAGGGATATTATTTAAGTAATTAGTACTCTTATTCAGAACAATATCAGTAAAACATTCAACCTTTTGAGAGTTATAGCTAATAATTTCCTCATTTTTCTTGATAATTTTACGAATATAATGATCATGTTTAAATTCTGCATTCCAAATTTTCAAAATATCTGGGGTTTGAAACACTGCTAAATCGATAAATACAAATAGAGCAGCCAATTCTAAAAGTTGCTTCCAATCATCTAAATTGATTTTCTCTAACATTAATCCTATTGATATACCTACAACAAAAATAGCATAAAAGAATCTTCTTAACATTTGAAGGTTTTCAACATACTTGTCTATGTTGATGAAAGAAAGGTACATACTAAAAAATATGTATACTAGTACCGTTAAGAAAAAAATGATAAAAAATATCCCCATATATTATCTCCCCTTTTACTTTATCACCTATCAATTTTGTAAAAATATCACTGGATAAAGCTACTAAAAACGAGATAGACTATCTTCCCCAATATTCTATGTGAAATATTTTTAAATTATCCTTTCCCTTTCAGATGTTCTATAAGCTATTTAATCAGTTCCATTGGCAAAAACCTATAACCAATACCCTACTCACTTTCAAATAATCTACTGCTTATCCATAGTTAAGAGATGATTTGTATTGTTTGTAAATAAAACTAAACGTCCTTCCTTGTTTATCTCTAATAGATGAATACCTGTATCACCTGTTAGAAAATAGCTATTATGTATGACAGGAAGTTGCAGGAAACTTTCAATAATACGAGAAATCATTCCCCCATGAGAAACAATCGCTATTTCCTCAAAGCCTTTACTCTTATCTAAGATCCTAGAGAGAACTTGTTCTGCCCGCATGCGGAATTCAATTTTACTTTCACCAAACGTTCCCACCTTTTCATGAGGAAGTAGATTCACTGGATGCTTAACTTCGCTAAATGGTTTTCCTGCTAAATCTCCATTATTATGTTCCTGAAGTTCATCCAAGAATTCAATCTCACAACCTATTTGCTTTCTTAATACCTTAGCCGTTTCCTCTGCTCTTTTTAATGTGCTAGACCAAATTTTTTCAACATTGAATTCTTTTTTAACACGATTAGCCATACATAACGCTTGTTCTTTCCCCATTTTAGTTAACGGATAATCGGCTCTTCCCTCATGTACATTCAAAAGATCCGCCTCTGATTCCCCATGCCGAATTAATAAGATTTTCATCGTATACAACTCCTTTTTTATCATATAAGTATGTTAATATTTATGTTTACACCCTAGTATAATGAATATTCAGAATAATATATATTGAGGTGTTTATTTTACTTGTTAGAACTAGACGAAATTATTAGTTCCTTTTGTAAACGATTATTAAGATAGTAATTTTAAGTCCATGCAAAAACTTTTTTTAGCTGTAGCAGTTATTTTGGAGATTTTACGAACTTTAAAAATGGTGGGAAATCTAGATGTGTCAAACTATCTAATGCAATGGGGACGGATTATGTTGCTATCCATGCTGGAGACGGATTGGTACCTTGAAAAAGACTAGAATTAAATTTATACCTAATTAAAGGATATTTTTCACCCAAGTAAAAATTCGAACAAGCTGAAGTGGTTCAAACCAAGTAATCCAAAACAACAATACAAAGGACAAAATAAGTGACATGAATTTTAAAGTTCCTTCTTCATGTTTTATAGTAGCTATAAAACTTAATACAATCCCTATAATAAAGGAAAACAAACTTAAAACCATAATTGGTTCAGAATAACCCTCCATTCCCAAATTGAGGCCAAACAATATGAGTCCTACAATCAGTAATCCGAAAGACCATTTACTAAATCGTTTCATCATTTACCTCCGAGTTTATGTTATAAACATTTTCTTAAAAGAATTCGCAACTATTAGATTATAATATTATCAAAATAATGATAATATTAAAAATAATTCGCACAAGATATATCTATGGAGGTATCTATGGAATTTACTTTAGAATCAGATTATATCAATGACTATTTACAAGAATCTAATGAAGTAGATTATTCAAACCCTATCATTCAAAGAAAAGCAGAAGAGCTATTTAAAACCAATCAAACAGATGTAGAAAAAATACAAAATGCATTTGAATTTGTACGCGATGAAGTGTCACATTCATGGGATATTCAAGATGAATTAGTCACTTGTCATGCTTCAGAAGTTTTGAGTTATCAAAAAGGTATTTGTTATGCTAAATCAAATCTACTTGCTGCACTACTGCGTTCACAAGGGATTCCAACAGGTTTTTGTTATCAACGTTTGATGATATTTGATACACCTGAAAAAGGCTATTCTCTACATTCATTAAACGCAGTGTACATAAAATCCTTAAATAAATGGATACGATTAGATTCACGAGGAAACAAAAAAGGCGTAAATGCTCAGTTTTCTACAGGGAAAGAAATGCTTGCGTTTTCTGTAAACCCAGAGCTAGATGAGATCGATTACCCAATCATTTTTGTAGAACCTAATCGTAAAACAATTGACGTTTTAAGAAAGCATAACAATGCAATAAAAATGTATTTGAATTTTTTACCTGATAAAATATAACTGGAATATTTTAGATTAATCAAGTGATTCATCTAGTAATAAACGAATTTTCTCCATATTATCATAACTTGAAAGGCATCATGAAATACCTTTCTCCCTTTCTTCGATACGAAAGAAGAAATTGAACCTTTATTGATTCCTTGTTACATCGAGGCAATTTTCTTTCTCTGAAACTTAAATTTTTTCCAAACGTATAAAAGTTAAAGTTTATCGTGAAGGTGTTGATTTGCTTGATCTTACTTGCAGAAATATTACGTGCCATCGCCATTGTAGTGCTAATGATAAGTTCCTCTTTTTATTTTCAATATTTAGCAAAAACGAAAAAACAAAGAAAACTTACGACCTTTGAAGTCACAATGTATATCCTGATTCAGATTGCGTATTTATTATTTGCAATTAGTTTATTAATCTTTGTATTTGTTGGAATGAGTTTTTAATAGTATCAAAGAAAAGAGACATTTTCATCAACTATATCCTGTAAAAAATAAAGGAGTATTTATTAAATGAAGATTAAGACTTTTATTTATTTCCCAGAAGAAGACAAGTTTATTAATATTGAAAAAAAAGAAGAAATAAAGGAAATTATCGCAATAAAAAAAGATGTTTTTGAAGATGGGTTAATAAATTTAGATGGTGTTATTGTTTTTGATAACGGTGTTGATGGAAAAATTGAAGATTTTGAAGCATATGATGAAATTGATTCATTATGGTATTTTTATAAAAATGCATTAGAAAATTTCTTGGAAAATGGAGTAGGTGAAATTTATTTTCCTAATACACCTATCGAAATTAAGTTTGAAAAGAAAAATAAAAGTAATTTACTCTTATCAGTAGATGAACAGCTATTAGTTAGTGATACTAAAGAATTTATTGAAACATTCTATGAAAAAGGAAATGAGTTTGCAGATTTTCTTGATTATATTTCAGATTACACTTATATAAGTGATTTTAGAAAAGATTTAGAAAAGATAAAAAGATATAAATAGAATTTTTAATAAAAAATATAAAACAATAAACAATCTTTTACCAATTAAGAGATATTCAATCCAAAGAATGATAGTAAATATAAACTCCACAAAATACAATATAAGTATCCAAAACCATATTTTATAACATATTTGGAAGGAGATTTTTATGAACTATTATATTTGCGAGACGTGCGGGGTCCAGCATGATCTATCTTCTACAGAACCTAAAGAGTGCAAAATTTGTACAGAAGAAAGACAATATGTGAGTCTTAATGGACAATCTTGGACAACTTTAGAACAACTTGTTCAATTCAAGAAATATACTAATGAATTTACTAGCGAATTGGAAGGTTTACATAGTATTAAAACTACTCCTTCATTTGGAATTGGCCAAAATTCGTATTTAATTCAGAACAAAGATTTCAATGTACTTTGGGATTGCATTACTTATATTGATGAAGAAACCATTTCTATGGTTCGAGAATTAGGCGGAATCCAAGCAATTGCCCTATCCCATCCACATTATTACTCGACTCAAGTTGAATGGGCAGAAGCCTTTAATGCTCCCATATATATTCATGAGGATGACAAAGAATGGGTTACTAGACCAAGTAAACGTATTATCTTCTGGACTGGCGATACATTAAAATTGCATGATGGAATTGTTTTACATCGTATAGGTGGACATTTTAAAGGGGCTACCATTTTAGAATGGAATAGTTCAACTGATAGCGTTCTACTTGTTGGTGATATTGTTCGAGTTGTTGCAGATCGACAATGGGTTACTTTTATGTACAGTTACCCAAATTTCATCCCATTACCTGCGAATACCGTTAAGCGAATGGCTCAACAATTAAACTCAATCCAGTTTAATAAATTGTTTGATGCCTTTCATCGAGTCATATCAACGGATGCTCAAACAAGAGTTCAATTATCTGCAAAGAGGTATATAGCTGCACTTGAAGGTGAATTATTTGAGACTTAAATCAACAATCAAACGCTATTGTTGAATAACTTTGTCCTTAATTTGGCTAAAACTCAATTAATTTATAGAAAAAACACCAAACACCTCCAAAGAATGTATATCCTTTGAAGGTGTTTTTTGTTTTGGCAGATATTTAGTCAGCCCGCTTACTAACGCAAAAGCAAGTCACCTTTTGTATTTACGCTTTGTTCCAACTCTTTTACTTTAGCGTGATGACGGCCAATCGGTACGATGAGTGGTGTATGCGAGACCGGATCATTAATTACTTGGCAATCTAACTGGAAGGTTTCTTTTATCAAATCTGCAGTTAAAATGTCAGTTGGTTTTCCTTCTGCAATGAGATGACCGTTTTTCACCGTAAACAAATAGTCTGCATAGCGTGCGGATAAGTTAATATCATGTAACACCATAACAATGGTCGTGCCGTATTTTTTATTTAAATCCGTCAGTAAATCTAGTATTTCTACTTGGTACGTGATATCTAAATACGTTGTTGGCTCATCTAAAAATAAAATGTCCGTTTGCTGTGCTAATGCCATCGCGATCCAAACACGCTGTCTTTGACCACCTGATAGTTCATCAATATTACGGTCTGCAAATTCGGTAATATTCATCATTTCTAATGCTTCTGCTACTGCTTCATAATCTTTTTTTGACCAACCCTTCATGACACTTTGATGAGGAAAACGACCGCGACCAACAAGATCTGCTACCGTAATACCTTCTGGAACGATTGGTGATTGAGGAAGTAGCCCTAGCACTTTTGCCAATTGTTTTGGTGCCATTTTATGAATGGATTTACCATCTAAAAGTACTTCCCCACCTGTTGGCTTTATTAAACGTGCCATTGTTTTTAGTAATGTCGACTTACCGCAACCGTTAGCACCAATAATAATGCTAATTTGATTACTCGGAATCGATAAGTTGACGTCGTTTAAAATCGTTTTATTTTCATATCCTGATTGAATATGTTTCGTTTCAAATGTATGAGCTGTCATTAAATATCTCCCTTTCGATTAATACGAATTAGCAAGTAAATTAAATATGGTGCACCGATAATCCCTGTAATAACACCTACCGGAAAGCGGGTTTCAAAGGCAAACTGACCAATTAGATCCCCACCTAACACTAAAATAACCCCGATTAAACCTGCTGGAAGAATATTCGAAAACCCAACTCCAACAAGACGTTGAGCAATAGGTCCTGCTAAAAAGGCTACGAACGCAATTGGACCGGTTGTTGCTGTAGCTAAAGCGATGATTAATACCGCACTAATCATTAATATGACGCGGGTCTTATTGGTATTGACCCCTAAAGAGGTTGCCGCTTGTTCGCCTAGCTCTAGCATTTCAAGTTGTTTCGCAAAATAAATGAGCACAGGTGTTACGATCACGATTGCAATGATTAATGGATACGTCATTTCGATTTCTGCCCCATTTAAACTTCCACTTAGCCAACGTAAAGCATTCGGTAAATCATTCGTTTTACCTATTAGCATTAAATACGAAATAAATGCATTTAACATCGCTTGAATACCAATACCAATTAATATTAATCGACCGATAGAAAAAGAGGTTCCTTTTGACAACCCATAAATGATTGCTACTGTTACAAGCCCACCAACAACGGCAGCAAGTGAAACAACCGTACTACTCGTATGCAAAATGATAATACAAAAAACTGCTGCTGCACTAGAGCCGGTTGTAATCCCAATGACATTTGGATTCGCTAATGGATTACGCAGCATCGTTTGGAAAATATACCCCCCTGCCCCAAAAGCAAAACCAGCAAACAAACCGGCTACTGTTCGTGGCAAACGAATTTCGTTGATAGCAAAAGAAGCACCTGGAATTGTCTCACCAAGTAAAACATTTATTACATCTGCTACAGGGTAAATTGTATTCCCGAGCATCATCATCGTACAGCACAAACCAATGGCAATCATAGCTAAAATTATCGTGACGCCTACATAGCGATTTCGGCGTTTTTTTCTTGCTTTTATAATTTTATTCATCGTTTCATTCATCATATTGTACGCATTTTCGCTTTCATTGTAATTAATATTAAAATGGGCGCGCCGATAAAGGCTGTTAATATCCCAACTTCTAATTCGCCAGGACTACCAAGGAAACGACCGCATACATCCGAAATCAACAAAATGATGGCTCCAGACAATGCCGCTAAAGGAATAAGGAAACGGACATCCGGTCCGACAACCAATCGAATTAAATGGGTAGCAAGTAAACCAATAAATCCAATTGGACCAGCTAGCGCCGTCGCTGCTCCACAAAGTAAAACACCAGCAAAAGCGGCTAACATGCGAATAACTCCTGTGCGCACGCCTAAGCCTGTCGCCACTTCGTCACCAAGTGCTAATGCATTCAATGCAGGTGCTACTATAATCGCTATCACAACACCAACAATCAAAAACGGAACAAAAATATGAACGGAATCCCAATTGGCAGCTCCTACACTTCCAACTTGCCAAAAACGGAATTGATCCATAACATTCGTACGTGGTATTAAAATAGCTGTTACAAGTGAAGATAAAATAGCTGTCGTCGCTGCTCCAGCTAATACAAGTTTTAGCGGTGTCGCTCCACTTGCGCCCATCGAGCCAATTCCAAAGACAAATATCGCTGTCAAGATTGCACCAACAATTGCTAACCAAATATAATCACTTGGTGAATGAATGCTTAAAAAAGCAATCCCACAAACAACAAATAAAGATGCGCCCGTATTGACCCCTAAAATACTTGGATCTGCAATTGGATTTCGTGTGACAGATTGCATCAGTGCCCCAGATACACCGAGAGCTGCTCCACATATTAAACCGAATATCGTTCTTGCGATACGTTGTCGCACAACGCTTGCCTCATGACTTTCTATAGAAGGATGAAACAAGCCATCTATAAGCCCATCTAGACCAATTGTACGAGAACCAAATGCAAGAGACATACAAATACTAACAATGAGCAAAATGAGCAAAAGGGTTACTACCCTTGCTAAATGCTTTGGTAGTAACCTTTGCTTATTTTCTTTTTCAAGAATATTTTTCATTATTATTTAACGTTTTTTGCAACGTCTGAGATTTTAGATAAATAATCATCAATTGTATATTGAATTGATAATGGGCTTGGTGTACCAGCAGCTGCTAAAGGTGTAT
The DNA here is from genome assembly GCF_934216135.1 of uncultured Rummeliibacillus sp. Taxonomy (NCBI): domain Bacteria; kingdom Bacillati; phylum Bacillota; class Bacilli; order Caryophanales; family Caryophanaceae; genus Rummeliibacillus; species uncultured Rummeliibacillus sp. The sequence goes on from NZ_CAKQBI010000028.1 coordinate 20,807, forward strand.
TGTCTTCAATGACAACAACGTTACCTTTTTCAATTGCCGGAACTTTACCTAAAATAGGGTCTTTTTGAAGTGTTTTTAATGTCGTATCGTCACCGTATACAACTAACATTTCTGTATCATTTAATACGTCTGCATTTTCTGCACTTAATTCAAGATAGAAACCACTATCATCTTTAATTTGTTTTTTAATACCTTCAGGATATTCCATTCCAACTTCTTCTAACATTTCACCACGTGGATCTGATGGTGTGTAAATGTAGAATTTAGATAAATCTGTTGTATTGAACATACCGAAAGCGGCTTTTTTACCTTTAACATCTGGATATTTTGCAGCAGTATCAGCGATTTTCTTTTCAGTATCTTTGATCAACTGTTCGCCTTCTTTTGCCATGCCCATACCCATTGAATCGTATTTTACTTGGTCGCGCCATGAAGTTACCCATGGTTGATCTTTATATGCAACTACTGGAGCAATTTCGCTTAATTTATTGTACTCTTCTTCCGTAATTCCTGAGTATGCAGCTAAAATAACATCTGGTTTAGAATCAGCAATTGCTTCGTAATCTAGACCATCTGTATCTTGATAAACGTTTGGTTTTTTAGCGTCTAGTTCATCTAATTTTTCTTGTGTCCAAGGTAAGATACCTGTTTTGATATCTTTAATGCCGTAATTGGCTGCTGAAAAACCAACAGGTACGACACCTAATGCTAATGCTACGTCATGGTTTGCCCATGCTATCGTTGCAACACGTTCAGGTTTTTTCTCAATTGTTGTTGTTCCGAATGCGTGTTTGATCTCGATTGGATATTGACCATCTGCTGATTCAGACTTTGTATCACTTGATGATTTTTCTTTTGAAGAATCATCTGAACAAGCTGCTAATGCAAGTACTAGAACAGACATAATTGCAAATAGCAGTACTTTTGTCATTTTCTTCATTTGTTACACTCCTCTAATAATTGAATGATTGATAATGAGAATCTTTATCACTTATAAAAATATAACTTTCAATCTTTAAAATGTCAATAAAAAAATGGTAATATCCTAGACTAAAACCCATCTAAAGGAAATATCATCGTTTAATGTAACTTTGTTTTGCATTTTTAATTGATAAGGATTATCATTATCATAATAGAAGTATATGAGTAGGAGTGTACAATATGGATTTATATGATGTAACAATTGTCGGCGGAGGTCCTGCAGGTTTATATAGCGCCTTTTATAGTGGCATGAGGGATTTGAAAACGAAAATTATTGAATTCCATCCTCAACTTGGCGGAAAAGTGAATATCTTTTTAGAAAAGATGCTTTGGGATGTCGGTGGTCAACAACCCATTCAAGGTGAAGTCTTTTTAAAAAATTTAGTTCAACAAGCAATGACATTCAACCCAACTGTATGTCTAAATTCAAAAGTCAAATGGATTGAAAAGAAAAATAACTTCTTTACAATTACAACTGAATCTGGAGAAAAACATTATTCAAAAGCGGTCATCATTGCGATTGGCGGTGGCATCTTCCAACCTATTAAACTAGAAATCGATGGTGCCGAAAAATATGAAATGACCAACTTACACTATACGATCAATGGTATGGAACGCTTCCGCGATAAAGAATTATTGATCTCTGGTGGAGGCAACGCTGCAATCGACTGGGCAGTTGAATTACTCCCTATCGCTAAAAAAATAACCGTGATTTATCGTAGTGACGAATTAAAAGCGCATGAATCTCAAGTCAACAAATTAAAAGATCATGGCGTCGACATTTTACTCAATACTGAAATCCAAAAACTACATGCAAATACACAAAAAACAGCTATCGAATCAGTAGACATCGTTCAAAATGGTGAAATTCAAACCATCACAATGGATGATATTTTAATATGCCATGGCTATAACCGTGAAGTATCTCTTGAATTTGAGGAAGGCATTGCACCAAAACGCAACGAAAGTCAGCTCTTCGAAAGCATCGGCCAATGCAAAACGACAACACCCGGAATATTTGCCGTCGGCGATATCGTATCTTACGACGATAAAGTATACTTACTCGTCGGCACATTCAACGATGCCGTACTAGCCGTCAACAGCGTCAAAAAATACATCGAACCCGATGCCGACAGCTACGCAATGGTCTCTTCACACAACGAAAAATTCCTTGAGAAAAATCAGGAATTGTTGGCAGAGATGTATCGTTGATATTACGAACAAGAGCTGTGGTTGCATGGTGGAGTTAATTTTAAAAAGTACAAAACAACTTGTACATACAATATATAAAACGACAATGGACGTTACTGGAAAGATTAAAAAGTGCTCTCGGTAGATTTTTAGAATATTTAAGCTTGGTACTTTGACTGACTAACCTCAGATTTAATACCATATGTAACTTACTGAAATAGAAAGAGTGTCAAAATCCTTGTATTAAGGAGTTTGGCACTCTTTTTAATTATATGGTTTGTGTTATGGAGACGGCGGGAGTCGAACCCGCATCTCAATCTGCTGATGCATTAATAGATGCAGTGGCACTTGATTTTGACTACAAAGTAAAATAATTCCCCAAATTTTATCTAATCAACGTAATATAATAATTTTTTAAGGCTCCAAAGCCCGAGATCTTATCATTTTTGAATAATATGATAAACTGCTCGTTGATGCGAGAATGTTTTAAAGCCGTGTATACCATGGAAGCTACCAAAGCCGGAGTTGTTGACACCACCAAAAGGCAGCTGTAAGTAAGTATTATGCATACATATGCCATTAATTGTTACTCCACCTGATGAAGTATTTTGAAGCACATGCAGTTGGAATGCCTCGTCATTACTATAAATATAAAGCGCTAATGGCTTTGGTCGTTGCTGAATATATGACAATGCTTGGTCAATAGTTGAATAGCCTTTTACAAATGTAATTGGTCCGAATACTTCCTCTTCAGCAATCAACATATCTTCCGTCACGTTCGTCAATAATGTCGGCTCAATTAAGCGACGAGTATCATCAAATGTACCACCACTTAAGACGATTGCGCCTTTTGCAATGGCATCCTCATATAAACCTTTTATCCGATTATAATGCTGCTCGTTGACAATTTGTGTTCGCTCCTCGGAACGAAGCTGACCATTATCGTACAACATTCCCATTGTGAGCTGTCTATATGCCTCTGCTAGTAATGGTATGTCTTCCTCATGTGCCCATATATAATCCGGGCAAATACAAAACTGTCCACTTATAAGTACTTTCCCGAATACAAGTGTTTGTGCGGCCTGGAACATATTGTAGCCTTGCTGTAAAACGACTGGCGATTTACCACCAAGTTCCAATGTGACTGCTGCTAAATGGTTGGCAGCCTCTCGCATCACGATTTTTCCAACACGTGGACTTCCTGTAAAGAAGAAATGATCAAATGGTAGCTTCATTAAAGCCTCTGCAATATCAACCTCACCTTCTACAACTGCTACCTCCTGTTCTTCAAACACTGACTCAATCAGCTCTTTAAGAACTGCATTAAAGGCAGGATTGAACTCGCTCGGCTTGATGATGACACAGTTACCTGCTGCAAGTGCTTCAATCATCGGGTGAATCGTTACGGATAAAGGTGAGTTCCATGTACCGAAAATACATACACGCCCTCTAGATTCATATACGATATAAGCCTCGCCATCCTGTGGATCCTCTACACGCTCGACCTGCATCCATGCTGATAAATTTTCTAAAATGTAATCGATTGCAGAAACGATTGAAAAAATTTCATTTTCAACTAACGATACAGGCTTTACATAATCTTTAATAGATGCTTCCACAATCTGGTCTTTTCGTGAAAGTAGCTCTTCCTTTAGCTTTTTTAGCTTTTCCTTACGATGCTCAGCTGTTGTGTTACGCACTACCCATTGGTGCGTTGTTTGCTTATTAAAAACGTCCTTTATTCTTTCCTGTACACTCACTACCATATTTGACACTCCCTCAAAGATTTTATACAAGTCCTCGCTCAGGCATAAACATTTTTTCTACACGTAGGTTATGACGTTGTAATACGACAACGAATAATAATCCCCAGTGCCACGACAAGAATAATCCGCTAAAGTTGGCGCAACAATACTTTCATTTTATATTTGTATAAAACGAAAGGAATTGCATACGTTCGTTACAATTCCTCTCACTGTTGATAGTTGATAGTTGCTATCACATAATCGTTCTTTCTATCGATTTGAGTGCTAGTTTGCTACCACTTGTTCTTTTTTCTCCGCTATCGCAGTCCAATTTAATGCATCAATAGCACGCTCATAATACTGCTCTGTGCTACCTAGATAATGCTCATAAAAGCGTGCTCGTTTCACATATAAGTGACAGTCAATTTCCTCAGTGAAGCCAATACCACCATGAATTTGAATATTATGAGAAGCCGCCTTAATAAACGCATCGATGGAAAAAATACGTGCGCTACAAATTGCTTGCACACAATCCTCCGCATTCGTTTCTAAAGCCCAGTTCGCGTAATATGAAAGGGAGCGTGTCGTTTCCAAATCTAACTTCATATCAACAATACGGTGCTTAATCGCTTGATAGCGACCAATTGGATTGCCAAACTGCTCACGAATATTTGCATATTCACTTGCCTGCTGAACAATACGTTCCATTGCACCAACGACTACTGAAGAAAGTGCTGCATTGTATGCGAGTAGTGCCTCCTGTAAAATCTCCCAGCCATCGCCAATTGCACCTACAATATTCGTTGTCGCCACTTTCACGTTTGTAAATGTCATTTCAGATAGCTTACGTGTAGCATCTATTGATTGCTGTGGAAGCAGCTCAATACCCTCTGCATTTTTGTCTACAATGACAAGTGTAATTCCACTATTTACGCGAACCGGTACAATGATAAATTGTGCGAGTTCAACATCGGGCACCTGTGTTTTCACACCGTTAAGAACAAGTGTATCGTCACTTAGTTCCGCTGCTAGCTGGATTCCAACCTCACGATAGCTGTTTCCTGGCTCTAACCAAGCGATCGTAAATGTTGTACCGTCAGCAATCTTCGTTAAGTACATTTCTTTTTGCTCGTTCGTTCCATACTGCTCAATTAGCGGCACAGCGAAGGCGCTCGTTTCTAAAAATACACCTGGTGTTAAATAGCGTCCAAACTCCTCCATAATTGGTACTAAATCTAGTTTACCCAAGCCCATTCCACCGTAAATTTCAGGAATGTTCAGCTGTGCACAGCCTAGTTCATGAATGCCTCCTAGCACTTGCTGTACCTTGTCTATTTTATTTTCAATATAGTCACGCGTAATTTGCGTATTCTCCATATCGTTAATATATTTTTGTAAAAACTCTCGGAACATCTCCTGCTCTTGATTTAAAGAGAAATCCATCGTTCTTCACCTCTATCGTTTTTATCGTCCAACATCCTTTGGTAATCCTAGCAGACGCTCTGCAATTGTATTTTTCTGAATCTCACTTGTACCGCCACCAATCGTTTGGCCAAATGAGTACAAATAATTTTTTTGCCAATAGGATTCACCAAAAATCGCGTCATCCTTCCAAAGGACACCTTGATGTCCTTGTAATGAAACGGATTCAGCAAATAGCTCCTTTGTCACTTCACTCACAAACAGCTTATCCATTGATCCCTCAACACCTGGGTGACCAACCTTGAGTTGCTTTGTTAGGTTGCGATAATAGTTCAATAGAGAACCACGTGACTTCATATATAAATCAAGTAAACGTTTACGTACATCTGCCTTTTCAATAATTGGAGTGCCGTCCTCCGTTACAGTTTGAGCAAGCTCTACTAGTCCTTCAAACTGCTGCTCTAAAGAAAATACTTGCGCGCCAATACCTGTACGCTCATGCATTAGTAGTGCAATCGTTACGCGCCAACCATCATCTAGTTGCCCAATAATGTCCGTATCATAAGCTACTGCATCATTTAGGTATACTTCATTGAAATCATGGTCGCCATCCATTTGAATGATAGGACGAACTTCCACTCCCGGCTGGTTCATATCAAGCAAGAAACACGTAATGCCGGCATGCTTTTTCTCGCCCTTGCTCGTACGTGCCACTAAGAAGCAGCGATCCGCAAAATGGGCGAAACTGGTCCAAATTTTTTGACCGTTAATGATCCATTTGTCACCATCCTTCACTGCTGTCGTTTTTACTGCAGCCAGATCCGACCCCGCATTTGGTTCTGAATAACCTTGGCACCAAACCTCTTCACCCGATAAGATTTTCGGAATATATTTTTCCTGCTGCTCTGGCGTACCAATTTGCATTAATGTAGGGCCCACCATGTATAAGCCAACATAGTTTACTAGTGGTGGAGCCTTCACGCGGACCATTTCCTGATGATAAATAATTTCCTCCATCAGTGTTGCACCACGGCCACCATGCTTTTCTGGCCATGCAATCGCTGCCCATCTACCCTCAGCTAACTTGTATTGCCAATCGCGTAAAAAACGGCCTAGCTCAACCTGCTCTTCTGGCATTTTAAATGTGCCATCAAGCCAGCCATCTGGTAAATTTGTCTCTAACCATTTACGTAACTCTAAACGAAATTGCTCTTCTGCAGCTGTATATGCGAAATCCATACTAATCCCTCCTTTATGCTAATTCCCATTGTGGAATGGCACGATTGTCGTTTACATCTACCCAGACCATCTTCACCGCTGTTCCTACGGCTAAATCCTGCGCTGTAGCGTTTAGGACATTGCCGATAATCTTCACCTCTGGTATGTTGTCTAGCTCAACTACAGCAATTACTAAAGGAATGTCATTTTGGAAGCCGGGTAAAAATGGTCGATAAGAAACGACGTATGTGTAAACCTTACCTCGAATGTCATTTCCCTGGCTCTCCCATGTAATGTCCGGGCTACCACAGCTTGTGCAGCTTGGTCCTGGTGGGTGATTGTATGCATTACAGCAATTACATTTTTGTAGCACCAATTCATGACGGTCAGCCGCATCCCAGTACGGTGTATTATCGATTGTTTTTAATGGAATCGGCTTTTCATATTTCACTTTTGTTTCCTCAGACATCTAAAATCCCTCCCTAGTTTCTTAAAATCATTGCACCTGCAATATCTGGACCTGCCCAGCCTGTACAAATGCCGATTTCACAGTTTTCAACTTGACGATCTGTACCTTTATATTCATGACGAACTTGTCGAACGATTTCCAAAACGTTATTCATACCGTGCGTATAGCCTTCTGAAAGCATACCGCCTGCTGTATTTGTTGGTAGCTTGCCGCCCATCTTTAAATTACCTGCTGCTACGAAATCTCCTACCTCGCCTTTTTTTGCCAAGCCATATGCTTCTAGCTGACGCAATACTACCCAGCTAAAGCAGTCATAAATAGAAGCTACTTGAATGTCTTCTGGTGTAATACCTGCAGCTTTATACAGTTCTGGTGCTACATAATCCGAAGCTACTTCATCTATATTTTTCCAATAGTGCGCATGTGATACACTTTGACGCGCTGCCATACCCATAATGTAAACTGGCTTTGATTTGCAATCCTTTGCGCGTTCTGCTGATGTCACGATAATGGCATTCGCCTCATCGGACTCTAAGCAAAAATCATGCTTCGTAAATGGTGAGCTTAAATGCGGTGTTTTCAAATACTCATCCATCGTTAACGGCTTGCCGTAGAACATGGCATTCGGATTACGCTGTGCATGCTCATAAAAGCTCGTGCATACGTGACCTAAATGCTCTTGTGTTAAGCCGTTTAACTGCATATGACGCGTTGCAAATAAACCAAACCATTGACCAGGGCTACCGGCACCATATGGAATTAAAAAGCTGCCGCCTTCAAATGCTGCCTGTAGTATATCTGTGCTCCAGCCACCACCGCCCATACGTACGCCTGAGCGGCCATTCATCGCACGGTATATTAACACCGTCTTCGCCTGACCTGTTTCGATTAAGCCAACTGCATCTGCGATTAGAAGCTCTGTACTACTACCACCACCAACGATTTCCTTCACCACACCTGGACGAACACCTAAATAAGTTGCTACTTGGTGTGGTGAGCATGAATCGTGCTCTGAATAGCTCATAAAGCCATCAATATCCTTCGCTTCTAGTCCAGCATCCGCAATTGCCGCGCGTGCTGCATCAAGCGCTAAATGTAACGGGGTAACCCCTGAATTTTTTGAACGTTTACTTTCACCTACACCAACAATGGCATAACGATTTTTTAATGCCGACATCTCGAACACCCCTTTGCTTAAAATTGTAAAACTGCTTCACCTACACCCACGACCTGCTCTTCCTTTGAGGCTGTCAGTGTTAAAACCGCCACTTGCTTACCATTTTGAACTGTCATAGATTTCACCGTGCCTGTGCATGTAATGACATCCTTTGGAAACGTCATTGCCCCAAAGCGCATTTTGAAATCCTTCACAAGAGCAACTTCACCTGCAAGCTTGTTAACATACTCTCCTAAAAACCCCATCACCAGCATGCCGTGCGCAATGACACCCGGTAAGCCTATTTTTTGTGCAAACGCATCATCCGTATGTAGAGGATTAAAATCCCCTGATGCTCCTGCGTATTTGACAAGTTGTACTTTCGTAACAGGCTTCTTCACATGGATAGGTAATTCTTGTCCTTCCTGTAATTCGTTTAAATGCAACATCACTTGTACCCCCTTCGATATAAGGCTGCACAATGCAGCCTTTTTAAAATTACCCCTTTGATTTAAGCTGTTACCAATGGTCGGTAGATAATATTCGTACGGCTTGTCACAACATGATTGCCCTCTGTATCCTTCATCTCTGTATCCATGATGATGAATTCCATCTTGCCGTTTTTGCCATCCTTTTCATACACATCCGTCACGATACTTTGGCAATGAAGCACATCACCTGGACGTATTGGACGTGTATAGATGAATTGCTGCTCACCATGTAGCATGCGACGATAATCTAGCCCTAAATCCAGCTCTTCCCCCGAATCTGAAGTAATTGCGATTGGGAACGTTAGTGGTGCGATTATGCTACCGTGCACCGTATTTTTGGCAAATTCCTCATCTGTATATAATGGATTTGCATCACCAATTGCCTGAACAAACTGACGTATGTGACGTAAATCTACTTGAAACGTAAATTGTTTCCCTGTTTTACCGATTAAATGTGCTAGCTCCATCATTTACCCTCCAATTATTTCCTTTGCTGTTTGAGGTACTTTCACAACAAGCATTGCATCTGCCGCCTTCGCACCTTCCTCATAAACAACTAATGGATTAATATCTAACTCTAAAATGTGATCTTTATGGTCCGTCATCAGCTTTGATACTTTCAGCAATACATCCACAATTGCCTCTTTATCAACTGGTGCCTTTCCTCGTGTACCATTTAAAATCGTATTGCCCTTCAGTTCTTCCAATATATCATGCGCGTCTTTACGCGTTAATGGTGCTACCTTAAAGGCAACATCCTTAAACACCTCAACAAAAATGCCTCCTAATCCTACCATTACAACAGGACCAAACGTCGGATCATTATGCGCACCGACAATTATCTCTACACCTGGGGCTAACATTTCCTGTACAGATACACCGTTCAATACAGCATCTGGTTTATAGCGACGGGCATTAGCCATAATCGTTTCAAATTCTGAGCGTACATCTTCTTCCGTTTGGAGGTTTAATCGAATCGCATCTGCTTCTGTTTTATGTGGAATATCTGGTGAATCAATTTTTAACACGACTGGATAGTCAATTATTTTCGCAAAATGTACTGCCTGATCAGCCGTTGTTGCAATTTCTCGACTAGTTGTTGGAATGCCATATTGAGAAAGCACCGCGCTTGCTTCAGACTCACTTAATGTTTCATTGACACCTAACAAGCTTGTTACATCTGCAAATTGAATGTCTTCCACTTGAGGTTCCAAATCAGCTGACTGAATGAAATTGCTATACTCCACCAACTTTGCTAAGCCACGAAATGGATTTAATGCACCGGAAATAACAGTAATGCCGTTTTCAACTAATGTTTTGGCAGCACGTGGATACGTCATGCCATCTAATGGGAATGAAAACACGGCAATGGGCTTATCACTATTCCTAGCAATCTCTATAAATTCTTGGAGTTGCGGAGAATTTTCATCCCACATATACGCGAAATCTGTATAAATAATGCTATGCACATTTGGATCATCGACTAACGCTTGTAGTGGTGCTAAATAAAGTTCTTGATTCGTTACAGATGCTGCTGCTGTTAAATCAATCGGATTGCTCACCGATGCATATGAAGGCAACTTTTCTTTAATCTTCACCTTTGTTTCTTCACTTAGTTCTATTACATTTAATCCATATGCTTCACAACGATCTGCCTCGTTTATGCCACGGCCACCAGAGCTCGTAATAATAACCGTGTTTCCACCCTTAGGTAATTTATCCGGGTTAAATAACTTTGAAAAAGTAATGATGTCATCAAAATCCTCTGCACGAACAATGCCATATTGTTTAAAAAATGCATCATAAATTTTATCTATTCCTGCCAATGAGCCCGTATGTGAAGCAGCTGCACGACTACCCGCGTTACTACGACCCGTTTTCATTAACACGATTGGTTTTTTCTTTTTTACAGCCTGTATTGCTAACTGCTTGAATTTTTCTGGATTTTTTGACCCCTCTAAATAACCGCTAATAATTGTCGTGTCATCATCGTGTAACATATACTCCACGAAATCCTCCATCGTCGTATCCATCTCGTTCCCAGTACTGACAAAGTAGTTAAATGTTATGTCATTTTGTGCTGCAGCCATATACGTTAAGACACCGAATGCACCGCTTTGTGAAACATAACCTACGCCACGCTTGCCTGTCATTGGTACTGTCAAAATAGATGGTGAAAATGTACCGATTAAGCCATTCGTTGTGTTTACGATTCCTACGCAGTTAGGGCCAACGATTCGAATACCATTTGCTCGGGCAAAGTCGCCAAGCTCCTGCTGCAGTTGCTGACCATATTCGCCCGCCTCCGAAAAGCCTGAAGCAAAAATAATCGCTGACTTTATACCTTTTACTGCACAATCCTCTAGACAAGGCCTGATCTGGTCAAAGCTTACACAAAAAATAACTAAATCGATTTCACCTGGATAAGCCTGAAGTGATGGGTAACATTTTATACCTGCAATTTCAGTCGCTCGCTGATGAATTGGAATAATTTCTCCTTGGAACTTTCCATCAATTAATGCTTGAATTTGTAAATGTCCAATTTTATACTTGTTTTCCGACGCCCCTAAAACCGCGATTGTTTTTGGCTTTAATAATGGTATTAACGATTCATAACCTAAAGATTTCTCTGACATCAAATCCCCCCTAAATATTGGATTGAACAGACACGTCATCTGTAGGTCCATCATACATTGCAAACGTTTTCATAATATTAAAAAACTATGTGCTAAATTAATACATTAATAAGCTTGTTACTATATTGATATAAACACCTTCTACCTTACTGTCAGTAAGGATTAATATTTTTGTAAAAATATTAATGTGCAATGTAACCCCGACATTGAAGCATACTAACCGCGACATCCCGTCATGTAAACGCATATATTTTAATTTAATTTCATTTCTTTTCAAATGAAAATGTTGAACACATATTCGAACAATGTTAATAATTTTTTAAGAAATAATGTAGCAGCATCGATAAACAATAAATCATAGAAAGGTCACGTATCGTTACATTAAAAAAAGCCCCCATATATGTGGGAGGCTTAATCTAACCATTTTAAAATTTTGGCACGTAATTTAGCTGAAGGCTTTACTTTATTGCGCTCGATATTGCTAATATAAGGTGCCGTAACATCTAGCTCCTCTGCTAGCTGTAGAAGCGTAATATTTCGCTCCTTTCTACGGCTTAACAAACGCTCGCCAAGCTTCGAATCATCTTGCTTTGGGACACGCTCCTGTTTACTTTTCCTTTCGATTGAACGATAATGGTCCTGTACAATGGGCGATGGCTCAATCACGATACTAGTATTAAGCCAATATTTGCTCCATCCTTTATTTGCGGTAATATTCTCATCCCACTTTATATAGTGCCAGGCAGCAATTATCTGGTCGCTCGCTAACTGATCTAACGCCTTCTCTAAGCGTTCACGTGTACGTTGCGGAGAACGTTCATTTAATTTCTCGGCTGTCGCAAATAACAATGTGCTAACCTTGTTTGGCTGCAAAAAATTACCTTGGAATGCTTGCGTACGCCAACGCCAGCTTAAATAGCGACACAGCTGTTTTTCAAGACTATGTCGATAAGCATGGTATTGAATCGCTTTAGTTGGTAGTAAGGCCACTTGGCGCTTTTTTGAACGCATATACTTCTCAAACACTTCATCAAAAGTAAACGAAACTGTCTTTTGACACGTTTGTTCACTGACAATATATTCCTCACCCGCAGCCGTACAAAACTTTACAGCTCGTCCTTGAAGCTCTGATTGCTCGGTTTGGTATTTCTGATAAAACTCTGACTTTTCTAGCGTAATCCATAGACATTGAATATTACGAAGTGCCTGTATAATCTGCTGCTTTTGCTTTGGTTCATAGCCACCACGTCTTCCTCCGCCGCCAAGCTTTGCCTTTAGACCTCGCATTGCCAATATATCTGACAAATCAACCTGAATGATTTCGCCTGATTGTTTTGACTGATGTAAGAAAATACTGCATAAAATATCGAGCACATCCACATCAATGGTCGACATCGACTGCATTACCATTATACCCTGTTGTTGGCACGTTCGTTCATCTTCAGATTCACAGATTGGCACAATTTCCACCATGCCTGACGTTCTCCCCTTCACAAACGTTGCGAAAGGATATCGCCTAACTTGAAAGCACTTTTTATACATGATTTCACGAATCGCCTGATAAACAACTGTATTTAGTACAAATACATAATTTGGAATGACCCTCAAGGGGGATTTAGTCGACTGCATCTTTCCCATCTCATGCTCAATTTTCAAATATGATTGCACATCATTTTCTAGCTCTGCAACAACTTGGCGCTTCCATTGTTGAATATACGCCTCTGTTGCGTTTGAAAATTTCATAATAAAATCATGATTTTCACTCAAGTTGGTCGATAGTATTTTAAAAAATAGTGTATTGAGTTCGGAAGGCTGTAAATTACCCATCCCCTGCACACCTATTGTAAATATAAGTTCCTCTAAGACTAGCTGTTTCAAATAATCGCGACACCAGTCATAAAAGTTATTCCATGTCGACACCTCACCGATAAAGATTGCCTGCTGGATAATTTTCTGTGTTTTTTTCAGTCCACTATCAAGCAGCTGGTGATTAGATAATATATCACTATTTTGTGAAGGCATTTGCTCGATCACGTGAAAAATTACTGATTTAGAAATACTTTCAATCATATGTTGACGTGCTTTTAAACGAATTTCATAAAACAACGCCTCATTTTGCTGGTAGCTTACTTCATTAAGCACAAATATTTTCGACTGTTGTACTGTTTTAATATCAAGTTGAATGATTGAATCAGTAGCCAAATACTGCTCAAATAATTTTAAGTAATCAAATGTTTCCTCATCTTCGGTTGCCATAAACAAAATGTGAAAATTCTCGATGGCCGGCTTAAACTGCTCTACAGAACGCTGCAATAAGCTCTGAATATTTTCGCTATACAAATTATTTAAGTTCAAAACAAGCACCTCCAAAAAAGGAAAAAGTTGCATTATACATAATACTTTAACATATAGAATTTATCTTACACTAGCAATAATACTAGATCGATGCTACTGCCAAATATCGCGCCTCAATAGTAACCGCGTCTACATCAACTCAATAGAGAAAACAACCTTAATTGCACGCAAATGAGCGTTACAATTATTAGCAAAGTTAAACCAAACTAAAGTAGAACCGGTGCTCATTTTTATAAAAATATATTAATTTTCTTAAAAACTACCTTTTCAATCAAATTTTATTTTGATAGTTTTTTTCGTTTTTAGTTGCTGTATCTTACTCCGCTTCAAATAAAGGAATTAATAGTTTCATTTTACAAATCTTCTAGTTTGTTTTCAAAGAAGCGTCTGCATGGCATTTGAATTTATTATTTTTCTCCATATAGGCCACTATTAAATCCATTCTGTCTCCTACAATCACCAATTCTAGACTTATTAAACTATCTCTTCACTTTATTTTCTGGTCATTCCGTAACAGTCAACCTTAGACATATTTCACTAAAACTTTTTCAATCTTTTTGTCAATTTATAGATTTGTCCTGCATATTATAAATTCTGTGATTATTAGTTTAAGGAAGGGAGCTAATTAGGTAGGTCTTTGGGCTAATTTCTGTTACTGGTAGTTTTTTCTAAAAATAAAAATGTTCTTTGGAGGGGTTATTATTACTTTATCATCACGTATTTCAAAATTCGTATTAACAGTTTTTTCTATGCTAGCATTATTTGTGGCATTTACTTTTGGTCATGCAAGTAATGCAAAAGCCTCCGTCAATTATGGAGAAGAAGTTTCACAAGAAGCAAAACGTTATGTAAATACTCCTTATAAATGGGGAGGAACGACGCCAAAAGGTTTTGATGCTAGTGGATTTACACAATATGTTTATAAAAAAGCAGCTACTAAAAAGGTGATACCAAGAACAAGTGCTTTACAATATAAAGAAGGTAAATCGGTTAAACAAAAACAATTAAAACAAGGCGATTTAGTCTTTTATGCTACAGGAAAAAAAGGAGTAGTATCTTTTGTTGCCATTTACAATGGTGATGGGACATTTACAGGCGTTACGATGGATGGTGTAAAAGTTGTTAAAATGAGCGGAAAGTATTGGAAAGATCGCTATATTGGTGCAAAACGAATTATTAAATAATCTCCAAACAAGATTAGAGACCGGGACAAAAGTGTTTTAGCTAATGAAAAATCCGAACAATAATGTGAAATTCTATTTAAAGTTTCACATTTGTTCGGATTTTCTTTTTATTATCTATTGAATCCATTTCTTAAAAGACACAAACTTTTAATATATACACATTCGTAATATTAAGGTATTGTGTTCCGTTCCAGACGGGGCTTTCAGCTCAAGCTATTCCCGCAGGAGTCGCCGTCCTCCACTTCACACACCATTTTATTTGACTAATCATCATCGAAGAATCGTATTTTCTCAAAGAAAGGACGCTTAATGAAATTGATTCTAATAAATTCAATTATTCGGATTTAGAAAGGACTAATTTTGTTCTGCCACAGCCTCTTTATGTTGAGTGTACAGTTTTAAGAAAAAACTAGATTACAACAATAAAGTAAAAACTATCTGTGTACCACGCTAATATTTTACTTCTTATTAGCTTCATATACTTTCAATAACTTACCTTTTATTGTTGTGTTCTTCATTTTATTTAACACAATCGGACCTTTATCATTTAGTATTTCAACATAAGAAAAAGTATCTAATATTGTAATGATACCAATATCCTCTACAGATACTCCGTCAATTTTTGCAATAGTTCCAACAAAATCTACTGCTCTAATCTTCTTCTTTTTACCACCATTAAAGTATAACTTCATGATTTGCTCATTTAATTTTTCACTTTTGGCATGTTTAATCGTTGGATCTACATTCATTTTTGAGTCAAATGCCGTTTTCTTACTTGCTACTTCCTCTTTTGAAGGAGCTACCATTTTCGGAATCTCAAAGCCAATGTATTCTTCAATTGCACTTAAAAACTGATTTTCAAATGGTGTAACAAAAGTGATGGCTTTCCCTTTTTGCCCTGCTCGTCCTGTTCTTCCTGTACGATGGACATAGCTTTCTTTCTCTAATGGAATGTCGTAGTTGATAACATGGGTTATATTATCAATATCAATTCCTCTAGCTGCCACATCTGTAGCAACTAAATAGCGGAATTCTCCTCTTCTAAAGTCATTCATCACAGCAAGTCGATCATCTTGAACCATGCCACCGTGAATTTTATCACAGCTATAACCTAAATCAGCTAATTGTTCATACACAGTATCTACTCGATCTTTTGTTCGACAAAAGATTATGCAACTGTCTGGATTTTCAACAATTGTTACATCTTTGAGCATAGAGAATTTATTGTTGTCTTCCACTTCAACAACAGAATGATCAATCTTATCAGTCGTGAGTCCCGTCGCCTTAATTTCAATATCGATAGGTGTTTTCATATAGTTAAGTGAGAGTTTTTTGATCTCCTCTGGTAAAGTAGCTGAAAATAACATGGTCACTCTTTTTCGAGGTAGCTCTTTAATGATAGCTTCTACCTGTTCGATAAATCCCATGTTTAACATTTCGTCCGCTTCATCGATCACAAGGTAGTTAATCTTATCTAATGACAGAGTACCTTTTTCAATATGATCGAACACACGGCCTGGAGTTCCCACGACTACATGTGTTTTTTGCTTTAGTTCTGTTTTTTGTATGGCAAAGGGTTGTTTTCCGTAAATCGCTGTTGCTTTTATCCGTTTAAATCTACCTATATTTATAAAATCCTCTTTCACTTGCACGGCCAATTCTCTCGTTGGTGTCAAGATTAGAGCTTGAGGTTTATTTTCCTTCCAATCAACTAATTCACAAATTGGAATCCCGTATGAAGCAGTCTTCCCACTACCTGTTTGCGATTTTACGACAAGGTCCTTTTTCTCTAATGCAAGAGGTATAACCTTACTTTGAACGGCTGTTGGTTTTTCATATTCTAAACTATCCAGCGCCTTTACTATTTCATTACTTAATTGATAATCTTTAAAACTTTCTTTGCACATAACTAAACCTCTTTTTTGGGGGATTATTTATCCTTATTATTTCCTCGAGATTGTCCCCTTATACAAACTATCATTATACGCTATTTAATTAAAAAAGACCTGCTTTACGGCAAGTCAAGATTTATAACATTGTAACTTTAAGTTGAAATTAAAATATTCTCTATCTTTACTTCTGACTGTTTGGCGTTACTTGAAGATGTAGTAACGTTGACTTCATATGCATTAGCTTTTTCGAAAATCAACTTTTGATTTTTATCCAGATAGATGATTATACCATTATTGAAAGGTTCTTTAATTTTAAAGATTGTATTGATAAGTTCGAAATCAGATTCGGTAAAGGGGCCTTTAATTTTAATTTTTTCTATCCCATTGATTCCATTGTCTCTAGAATTAGGCACCATATACTGACGCATGAATTTAACTGACTTTTCATCTTTCATCTGTTGTAGTCCAATCTGCAAAGGAACTCCTTCGAAAAATGGAAAATAACTGTTTCTCCAAGGCATGGCTTTTGTAAACAGTCCTAATCCCCATTTAAATTGTAGATACTGAGGTTTTGTAATATTTGTATCAATCATCTCTTCATAAATTTTATCTAAATCATCTACATCAAGCATCAAACAGATAAGTCCTCTATGTCCCCTATTATATTTTTCTACCCATTCTGCTTTCCACCCACCACCATCATTTTTTAGTAGGTGAATCATTTCAAGATATTCATTTCCAATCCAAATGTTAGATGCTTTAAAGCCTTTTGTTCCTTTTCCCCATTTAGGCTCATATGGAAATCCAGTATTTCGTACTGACTGAATTACAGTTTTATCTGTTTGATACTTCTTATCAATATTTACAACCAAGTGATCGATTCTCAACATTCTCCCCCCAATGAAAATACTCTATAATTCTATTTCTATAACTATTATTAAACTCCTGTTTTCCTATTGATATGGACAAGCTCTTTGGATAAATAATCTTTTTACAGTATCTATAAATTTTTAAATATATCCTATTTTATGGTATTTTATCGAAAAGAAAGGAGGTGAGAATATATTCTTTTTTCCTTTAATAATAGGTATCATTGTTGCAATAGTATTAACAATTGGAGTACGTATGTTAAAAAATAAAGGGTTCTCCAAAAACACGTTTTATGCTTTTACGTTGGCACAATTGCTAATAGGTGTGTTATTTATCGTCTATGGATATGTGGAAGTTAGAGGTTGGGAAGGACTTGCTTTTATGCAATTAGGCACCCCTATCATTCTAGTATCTTTCATTTCGTTTATTGTGTATATTAGTAATTCCAATAAAGTTATTAGAGAATAAGAATTGTATTAAAGAGCTTCAGTTATGTTAATTTTAACTGAAGCTTTTCATTCAACTTTGAATGTTTCGTTCAATGAAGCTAATTGTTATCGCTAATGTTCCCCACTCTTTTTCTTGTTCCGGCGTATAAATCTCATATGTCCCATCTATCATTTCATTAAGTGTCCATCCTTCGCAATCGAAGTCTTTGAAAGGGATATCTTCATACATTTTTTTAAACGTATCATATTTTCTTATTCCTGTTACATGGACTTTTAATATTTCATCTTGTTGAGGAACTTTAATAAATTCGATCATATCACCAACTTTAATTTCCCTTCTCCTTTCATCGTTCAAACGAACTTCTACTTTCTTTTTCCCCTCTATAATCGATTGAAAATATTCTCCGTAAAGTTCCATTTTATGTATCATTCTTGTCACTTCCAGTGTTTATTAAAAATTTTTACATGAACTTTATCTAATCTCCCTATTTTTTTACTTACGTTTAAGTCACGCTTTTTGCTCGTTTGAATAGAGCGTATGCATAAAACGAAGATGCTAAATATAAAAGACCTGCAAAGTAATAGACAAAAATCACACCAAAATAGTCTGATATTAAACCCGTGATAAATACAGAAAAAGTAAACACTAAGTAATATAAGTTATCTTTTGCAGCGTATAGTTTTGCTAAGGATTCCTCCCTTAGTTGTTTTTGAATGAATACTTGCTGAGCAATATCGCGAAGTTGATAGAATGGCCCCATTAGTATTACTAATAAAATGGCTATTACTGCAATCTTATTCAATGCATATAGAAAAACCAAAAAGCTTACAAAGAATGAGCCAATCATAATTGCTCTAAAAGGATTCTTTTGAACTTTATGGGAGAATAACATGATTAACATTCCACCCGCTATACTGCCAATGAAATAGCCTGTATTGATGAATCCCCACCATTGCTCTCCTTTGTTTAAGACCTCTTTTACAAATACAAGTGTAATACCACCAATCCATATACCCGAGGCAACTCCTTCTAATATATCCATGTTGGTAATTGTACGAAGGTTATTCCTAGGATTAAATAACATTGTCCATCCAGATTTAAAAGTGGCCCATTTAAGTTTTGTCGCTGAATAAGTTATCGAATTAGCTTTGATTTGAATAGATGTAATAAAAGAAATACATAAAAGAATGATAGATACAAGTAATATCAAAAGTTGTCCATATCTATTTAGCAACACTGCTCCTACCGACCATCCAACCAGAGAAAATACTTGATCCGTTGTACTGATTAAACTGTTTGCCCTTCCTAACTTATATTCAGTAACAGTAGTCGGGATTAAAGCCATTCTAGATGGAGAGGAAAATCCATCAACAAAACCAGCTATCCAAATCAAAAGAAAGATTAAAAATAAAATACTATGTATTGTAGCTTTGTTAAGTAGAATATAAACAGCAAATAAGATAACTATTTGCAAAAACATGGAGCGCTTCAAAATCTTTTGAAGTGGGTACTTTTCGGATATAAATGGGAAAACAAAAGAACTAAAAAATTTTCCAATTACATATACAAACATAACTAAAGCGGATAAGGTGGCTGAATTGGATAATTTATAAATACTTAAGGTCATTGTCATCGTAAATAATGATAAAGCTAATTTGCTAATGGAAATATTGCTCCATAAATAATAGAAACTTGAATTCATAAGCCCTCCAATATAACAGAAAATTGAAATATAATATATTTCATTATAAACCACTTTTGGTTTCATATATTAGAAAATGGATTATTGACTAAAATAATCCTATTAGAACTAATGATCTAGCACTATAAATAAAAATCTTACTTCTTCTACGTAATATAAAAATAGACCATAAAATTCCCAATCGAAAATTTTATGGTTCGACTACAGGTGCCAGGCACTGAAACAATTCTGGAAATAGGATACAAATTAAGTCTTAAATAATAGCTTTAATTAACTTAGAAAACACTCTTGATTTTCAGAGGAAGAGGTACAATGAAATCCCCTATTACTTGTGTTAAATGACATAAT
Source organism: uncultured Rummeliibacillus sp. (assembly GCF_934216135.1). NCBI lineage: Bacteria > Bacillati > Bacillota > Bacilli > Caryophanales > Caryophanaceae > Rummeliibacillus > uncultured Rummeliibacillus sp. Next base: position 40,917 of record NZ_CAKQBI010000028.1, read on the forward strand.
TAACGATGTACATCGACAATTTCACCTTCATGAATGGCTTCTATTAAAACCAAAATCCACTTGAGCTTCACTTTCTGGATGCTCTAACCGTTTATATTCTTTTGATTTTTCATCTTCTCTTACTGCTCTACAATCCATTCTAAAAATCAGACTGTGCGATATGCAATCGATACTAATTTGGCTCTATCATTCTTTCCATTTTTTGCGTACAATAGTTTTCGACTTGCTTTAAAGACTAGAATTTCAACTAAATTTGTTCTAGGGTATTTTATGCTTTTGCTTTTTTGTGGCTACTATTAATAAAGGAACACCTAAAATTGTAATGAAAGAAAGAATTGAGAAAGTATAAATTGAATTTTCAATACTGAAAAAAGATAATAATAGACCTCCTAAAGACGGCGCTATTACGTTACCTAATCTACTCAATCCCATAGTACCAAAATATGTACTTTTTAATTTAGATGTTGCTATTTGATCGGTTAAAATGTCTAGCATTGAGAATATTAAGACTTCTCCTATTGTGAAGATTATTATTGTTATGATGAATTGAAATAAGTTTGATGAAAGAGACATAAAAATTAAACTAACACTGATTAGAAAATTTCCCCCAATAATAGAGTTGATCGGAGAAAATTTTTTCATTACATTAATTACTGGGTATTGGATTAATAAAGCAGTAATTGCATTTAAAGATAGAATGATTGAGTAATAACCTGCCCCTTCTTTCATTCTCAAACTTAAATACTGAGGAAATGTAGAATTTAAGTGAGCGTATCCCGAAATTGAGAAAATAACCCCTAATAGTATCATTAAGAATTTTTTATCTTTTCTGATAACTAAAAATACTTTCTTTAAAGTGTTTTTTTCTTCCTCTATATGTACGTTTATAGAACTTGTTATAGATATAGAATGCTGAAAAGATAAAGATATTCCATATAATAAGTAAATTATGCTCGTAATTAAAAAAGGGTATGAGGTCTCACCTGAACCAAGATATAATCCCAGAATCGGACCAATCACTACACCCAAATTAATCGCTGTGTATCGGAAATTAAATATTTGCAAACGATTTTCCTCTTTGGTAATATCAGACAACAGTGCCTTAGAGGCTGGTTCAAAGATCGAATAACACAATCCATTTAATGAATTTAAAATAAAAAATGCAATTACTGAATTTGCTCGAAAAAAAGCAAAGAAGACTACTGACCACAATACAGAACTTATTATCATAGTTTTTCTTTTATCAATGATATCTGAAATATATCCCCCAAAAAAAGATGTGAAAACTCCTACTAATGAACTTGTCGCTATAATTAGCCCTACTATGGTTGGAGAAACACCTTTGATTTGAATAAGATAAATTGATAGAAATGGAATTGTCATAGAAGTTGCTATTCTGCTAATTAGAGTTCCAAAGATAATATTCCAGCCTAACGGATGGATTTGCAAAATTCTTGTTTTCAATAAACCCCCTCCACTTCTTTCAGCTTATAATTGAGCAGAAGAATTTAGACAGTATTGTAAATAAAAACAGCCTAATATTTCGGCTGCTTTTATTGGTGTAAATATAACATTTTCTATGTTGTTTAATCAATCAAACTTGTAAAATTTTTTAATCTATTTAAAGACTCATGTATTAATTCGTTTGAAACTGCAAAATTTAAACGTATATTATTAGGTTCTCCAAAAGCTTCCCCAGGAACAACTGAAAGTAATTGCTCTTCAAGTAAAAGGCTACAAAATACATCAGAGCTTGTTATCTCCACATTTTTATATTTTTTACCTATAAAATTTGAGATATTGGGAAATACATAAAAAGCGCCTTCCGGCATATAGCACCTAATTCCACCAATTTCATTAAGCCCATTTACTAGTAAATCACGTCGTTTTTTGTACTCTTCTACCATTTTGTTATCAAAATTCTGAATTGCTGCAATACCAGCATATTGAGAAATCGTTGCTGGACTACCAGTAGCGTGACTTTGGAAATTAGAGATTGCTACTGCTATATCTAACGGTGCGGCAATATAACCTAAACGCCAACCAGGCATTGAGAATACTTTCGAAAAACCATTCGTAATTATTGTTCGATTTAATAAATCAGGGAAAATAGACGGTAAACTAAAATGTGATCCTTCATATACAAATTTATCGTATATCTCGTCAGAAATAATTAAAATATTGGGATATTCTAATAACACTTCTCCAATCTCTTTAAGCTCTATTTCAGAGTAAACTGAACCTGTTGGATTATTAGGAGAGGTTAGAACAACCGCTTTAGTTTTTTGTGTTATACTTTCTCTTAAAAGCTCCGCAGTCAATTTAAATCCGGTTGATTCATTACACTGGATTACAACTGGTCTTGCCCCAGATAGCCTTATTTGCTCAGGATAGGAAACCCAATATGGAGATGGCAATATAACTTCATCATCGTAATCACAAATTACTTGAAACACATTATATAATGGCTGTTTCCCACCTGCCGAAGTAATAATCTGCTCTGGTGAAAAAGTAATTCCGCTATTTTCTAAAATATAGTTTGCTATCGCCTGTCTTAATTCCATAATCCCTGCTGGTGGGGTATAGCCTGTTTGACCATTTGTAATTGCCTGTATTGCTGCAAAAAGCGCTTGTATTGGAGCTTCGAAATCAGGTTCTCCGACACTCATATTAATGATATCATTCCCTAAATTCTTCAATTTTTTTGTTTTTGAATTTAATGCCATTGTAGCCGAAGGCCGAATTTTACTAGCTCTTTTAGATAATCTATTTAAGCTCTTTACTGATGTTATTTGATTCATTACTACTCCCCCATGTCAAGTAATCTAGTATCAAAATATTTCATCCTATTGAATTTTAATGATAGGTTTATAAATTTTTTCTTCTAACTGTTTCATTTCTGGTACGCCTTGTAACTCAAATATATCTTTCACTGTTCCAATTTTATTTTCAATTTGCAAAGTCGAATTATGCCTTATAATACTAGCAAAAGTATCATCAATTGATTTGTACATAGCTCGTAAGGCTTGATTAGCATATATAACAACCTGTACCCCTATTTTTTCAATCATTTCAAGAGAGATGTTAGGATACTTGGTAGGAACAATGATTAAAGGTAAATCTATGTCCCATTTTTGAGCAAATTCAATAATTTCATCAGGTGTTTGTTTCTTAGAATGAATAAGGATAGCATCTGCCCCAGCATCTGCATATGCACTTGCACGGATATAGGCTTCTTCTTGCCCTAATCCCGCTATAAGTGCTTCTACTCGTGCTATTATTACGAAATTCTCACTTTTTTGGGCTAATTTAGCTGCTCTAATTTTAGCGGAAAATTCCTCGATGCTTACTAATGTTTGGGTTCTATCATCAAAAGAATTAATTTTTGGATATACTTTATCTTCAATACATAGTCCCGCAATACCTGCTGCTTCATACTTTTTAACCATATGAGATACATTATGAATATTTCCGTAACCAGAATCACAATCAGCAATTATAGGTAAATCGCAAGACTCATTCATAATGATTGCTGCTCCTAAAAATTCCGTCATTGTTAGAATACTAGCGTCGGGAACAGTTTGTACGGCAGAAATACCTAATCCACTCGCCCAAATAGCATCAAAACCATTTTTTTCTGCTAGTTTAGCACTTAAACCGTCATGAGCACCAGCCACTTTAATTATGTTATTACTACTTAAAGCACTCCTTAATTTTCTTGATTTTTCGTTCATTTTTATCCCTCTATTCTTTATCAAATTGTTATTAATTTCATTATTTTCTCAACGCTTTTGATAACTTTATCAATTTCCTGATAATTTTTCGCTTTAACCATAACCCATCCACTTCTGTCGTAACTTGATTCAATGCTTCCTATTTGATCGCCAACTTCTAAATTTATATTGTAATCCACTACATTGGGATGTTTTTTTAAAGTATCTAATCCCTCTAACGTCTTAACAAACCCTGGTTTGGCATCTAAAAACTTAATTGCACAAACAGAACTTTCATGAACAGAGGGGATGTCATATTCTAGATCAGCTAATTCTGCAAAAATAGGTGTATGCATATCACAATTATTTGCTATTTCCGTAATATTAACGATATTATCCCCACCGTAGCGAGTATGTACCTCTCCTACGATAAATCCATCTGCACTATGAAACCCCTCTAGATGTAATGGACCAAATTGAATATCTAAAGCTCTAACAACATCTTGTAATACCTGTCTATAC
>NZ_CAKQBI010000029.1:0-38422 GCF_934216135.1 uncultured Rummeliibacillus sp.
CCAATTGAATCACCAGTTGTCCGGATCAACTGGAAATTCTATCGGAAAGAGCTCTTACTACTAATATACGAGGAGAAAGTTAAAGAAAAAGGGGGTCATTCAATGAGCCATGCACTTATTATCGGGGGTAGTGGAATGTTGAAGGAAGCATCTGTTTGGTTGGCTAGCCAATATGATGATGTAACTGTCATTGGGAGAAGAAAGAAGAAAATGGATTTTCTTAAACATTTAACCGAATATTAGAAATTATACAACAAGGAACATCTATTATGAAGAGAGATGTTGGTTAGTGAGAAATAGTCAATAAATAATCAAACTCATCCAGGTGTTTTTGCTGTCGCCATATTATTAAGAATTATAAGGAGAGGATACTACTATGAAAGTACGCCTTACAGAATATAATGTAGATTGGCCTGAAATGTTTCAAATTGAGGCAGAGTTTCTGAAAACAATATTTGGCGACGAGATCATCAAATGCGAGCATTTTGGAAGTACATCAGTTTATGGAATGAAAGCAAAACCTGTAATCGATATGATGTGTATTGTTAAGTCGATAGAGAAGGTGGACTTATACAATAAGCAAATGGAGTACCTTGGTTATGATGTTGCTGGGGAATGGGGGATTACAGGTAGGAGGTTATTTAGAAAAGGTGGCGAGAACAGAACTCACCATATCCATTTTTACCAATTTGACAATCCTGAAATTGAACGGCATTTGATCTTTCGAGATTATTTAAGAAATCATCCTCAAGAAGTAGCTGAGTACAGTCGTTTTAAAGAAGAGTTGGCGCAACGCTACGAAACTACAAGTGATTATAGTCCAGCAAAAAAGAAATTTGTAAGTGAAATGGAGCAAAAAGCGCTCAGTTGGTTTTCGGAAAGGTTGAAGATGTAGTTTGTCGGTATAATGCTACATGAATTGTAAGTTGGCGAACAATAGTAATTTTACTTGAATAGGGTAAAGACAAAGGAGGTAATTCTATGAGCCATGCACTTATTATCGGGGGTAGTGGAATGTTGAAGGAAGCATCCGTTTGGTTGGCTAGCCAATATGATGATGTAACTGTCATTGGGAGAAGTAAGAAGAAAATGGATTTCCTTATCGATCAATGTAAGAACATTAATCCTTTATATTTAGACTATCATGAGACGAATGATTTGAAATTGGCAATAGAAGAACAAATAAGAGAAATCGGTGATATTGATATAGTCGTTGCATGGGTGCATTCCACTGCTCCTGATGCTCTTTCTACAATTATGAATGTGGTTTCCAAACAGAAAAGTAATTGGAATTTGCTTCACATTTTAGGCAGTCGTTCAAATTTAGAAACGATCAAAAAGAATATCAGTGTACCTAAAAATTGTACCTATTCTCAAGTGCAATTGGGTTTTGTGAGAGAAAATGACCAAACGAGATGGTTAACCAATACAGAAATCTCCTCTGGGGTGATTAAAGCAATCTCTCAAAAAGAAGCTAAATATATTGTTGGAATGACAGAACCTTAGAAACAACGACCTTCTTAAATGGTCATACATAAAAGTAAAAGCTTAATTTCGGTAAAATGACTACCGTATCAGAACTGGTATTAGTGGAGCAGATTTATCGTAGACTTAGGATTAATAAGGGAGAACTTTTGTTATGTATTAAAATAAATGCTTATATTACTGTCTCTCAATTGTGCAGGGTTAATTTTTATAGTTTCGAAAGGTAATAGAGAAAGCGGTTTCTAAAAATGTTCTGATAATTTAAAATAATTGGTTGATTTTAGAAGGTATTACATATATAATCAAACTTGAAAACGGTTTCATCTTTGGGCGTTTACATTTATATGAACTTTTATAGAAACCGATTTCTACGGGGGAGTGCTATTGCTATTTCATATTTTTCAAGATTAGCGTAGTAAAAGGGGGTCGGTACATATAAGAATCGCTCAAAGTATGTATTCGGGGAATGTTTAATAAAACAATAATGGGGGTATCACAATTGAAAAGCCTTAAAAAACTGATTGCTATCGGACTATCTACGGCTCTGGCATTGTCATTAGCAGCATGTAATGAAAAGACTTCTTCAGAAAATGGTAAAAGCAAAGATACAGTTACTCTGAATTTTTGGACATTTGGTGCTACTAATTATGAAGATTTGGCAAAAGAGTATGAAAAAGAAAATCCTGGTGTCAAAGTTAAAGTAAGGGCTGCTGAAACCGCAGAACATCATGATGCATTATTTACCGCTTTATCTGCTGGAAGCGGAGCACCCGATATTGCCATGTTGGAAATTGACCAATTAGACCGTTTTAAAACGGCACAAGACCGTTTTGAAAACTTATATGACCTTGGTGCAAATGATATTAAAGATCAGTACCTAGATTGGAAATGGAAAACAGGTGAGAACGATAGTGGTGATTTCTTGATTGGTTTGCCGACGGACATTGGACCGAAAGCCTTGTACTATCGGGTAGATCTATTTGAGAAAGCAGGGTTGCCAACTGATCCGGAAGAAGTGGCAGCATCCATTAATTCTCCGACTGCTTTTGAAGAAGCAGGGCTTAAAGTGAAAGAAAAAACAGGTAAGGTATTTATAGATAGTATTGAAATGGCATTCAGAGCTTACTTGGACGGTGCAGAAACAACATTTCTTAATAATAAAGGCGAGTTGTTATTAGAAAAGGATGGAAATGCCGTTAAAAATGCCTATGATTATGCCGTGAAGTTAAATAAATTGGGTATTGTTGGTAAATTTGAGATGTGGTCACCAGAGTGGGCGAATGCCGTAAATAAAGGAGAATTCGCTGCTGAGTTAGGAGCTGGCTGGTTAAAGGGCTGGATGGAAGGTAATGCGCAAGAAGCAATCGGTAAATGGAGAGTGGCAACACTGCCATCTGAATTTGCAGCGAACTGGGGAGGATCTTTCATATCCATACCAAGCGAAACAAAAAATGCAGAAGAAGCATATAAATTTACAGCGTGGTTAGTTTCTCCAGAAAATCAACTGAAATCCTTCAAAGACAAGGGACTTTTCCCTTCTGCACAATCGGTCTATGAAATGGATGATTTCAAAACAAATAAAGATGAATTCTTTGGAGGACAATCAACTGCACCTGTATTTGCAAAAGCTGCACAAGATATTAATGGAGCTGTTTATAAAGGTGAAAAATACTTCCCAATTTATTCAGAAGTTTTGAATGCTTTGAAGAACGTTCAAAGTAAAGGAGCAGACCCTGAAAAAGAATGGAAAGATGCGATTAAGCGTTCAAAGGGCTTATTAAATCGATAATTTAATCCCGCATTAACGGGCAGTAAGACCCCCACCTCAAGGTTGAGAGAGAAATGAGAAAGATAGGTGGGGGATAACTGCCCGTAAAAGTCCGATTGGTTCAACTAACCATCAGTGGGGATGAAGAAAACCCCCACTGATGGAAGTTTCACTTTATAGTTTACTAGAAAAAGGTGGAGAGTAGGCGTGTCTTGTAGGGAACGCCATTCCCCATCTTTGATGGAAAAGAGGTGTATTCAATTGAAAGCGAATACGGTAACAAAAGAGGTCAAGGTAAGAAAGAAGCGGTTCAGATCTGAATCGAGAAAAGATATGTATTCTGCCTATTTATACATTGCTCCTTTCTTTATTATTTTTGCGATTATTGGTTTGTATCCTGCTATATTTAGTATTTATTTAGCATTTCAAAAATGGAACGGTCTTAGCCCTATGATCCCTGCTGGATTGGAGAACTTTAAAACTGTCCTAACTGATTCTCTTTTCTGGAAATCGGTCTATAATACAATCGTTATGGGAATCATGGGAACCGCTCCTCAAATCGTGTTTGGAATCATTTTTGCCTACTTGTTAAATATGGCATTTCTAAGATTTAAAAATTTCTTTAGAGTCACCATTTTTATGCCCTATATTACTTCAATGGTAGCGGTAGCCCTCATTTTTAGTGTGCTGTTTAGTGACCATGAATCTTCCTTAGCCAACTATGTATTAAGTCTAGCAGGACTTGATCCGGTGAGTTGGACTAGTTCAGAATGGGGAACGAAACTTGCGATTTCAATTATGGTATTTTGGCGATGGGTTGGCTATAATACGATTATTTATCTTGCTGGAATTCAAAGTATCCCAAATGATTTGTATGAAGCTGCTTCAATTGATGGTGCAAGCAAAATACAGCAATTCCGACATATAACCATACCCATGCTGAAGCCGTTTATCATATTGACGGTCTTTACGTCCACCGTGGGAGCACTCCAATTATTTTCTGAGCCAACTGTATTTTTGGGAAATGATGCCTTTACGAGAGATGAGGCAATGACAATCGTGATGTACTTGTATCGTGATGCCTTTAGATTACAATCCTTTGGCACCGCATCTGCAACAGCAATCATATTATTAATATTGATCACAGCGATTGCAGCAATCAATGTATACTTATCATCTGGTATAGGAAGAAAAAGGAGGAATGGATGATGAAAATAATAGAAAGGGCAAGAAAATTTTCTAGTGGCAAACTCCTTGTCTATATTTTATTAGTCATTACCTCTATATTATCTTTATTCCCGTTTTATTGGATGTTTGTAATGGCTACTAGACCTAGCTCAGCCTTTAACTCGATTCCTCCTACGATTACACCTGGGAATATGTTGGTTGAAAATTTTAAAAAGGTATTAAATCAAATTGATTTCTTCGGTTCAATATGGAACTCATTTGTCATTTGTGCCATTGTAACAATCGTTGTTTTGATCATTAGTTCATTGGCTGGTTTTGCATTTGCGAAGTTTACTTTCCCAGGGAAAAATATTCTTTTCATTGCAATTTTGTTAACGATGATTATTCCTCCACAATTAGGTTTAATACCTCAATATTTTTTAATATCAAAAGCAGGTTTGCTTGATACCTTACCAGGTGTAATGGTTTTGTTCTTCTTAAATCCATTAGGAATCTTTCTCATGAGGCAATATATCAGTAAATCAGTCCCTGATGAACTTATTGAGGCGGCTAAATTGGATGGTTGTTCGAATTTTAGAATTTACCGCAACATTGTCCTTCCGATTATTCTACCAGCAATTGCAACTGTAGGTATTATTGTTTTTACCGCAGTATGGGGAGAGTTCCTATGGCAGTTTACCGTATTGAGGGATCCGGAGAATTATACAATTCAAGTAGCATTAGCTCAATTAAGCAATACCCAAAATGTGGACTTTGGGATGATTATGTCGGGTGTATTTTGGGCAACTGTGCCGCTACTAGTGGTCTTTTTATCATTCAACAAGTTATTTATTTCAAGTATTACTGAAGGATCTGTGAAATAAATAAAAGAAATTACTCACACTTAGAAGGGATTAACATGAATTTAACCATTAAAGATATTGCGCAAATGGCAAATGTTTCGCAAGGAACTGTTTCAAAAGTGATCAATAATTATAAGGGAATAAGTGAAGAAACAAAGAAAAAAGTTATGGATATTATTAACCAAAGTGGGTATGAGCCTAACTTTTCTGCTAGATCATTGGCAACAAAAAAATCAAATCTGATTGGTTTAATATATGCCGGTAGAATTAATGTAGATATGACCCATTCTTATTTTAATGAGATTTTATCTTCTTTTAAGAAAAATATAGGTTTACTAGGATACGATATTTTAATGTTTTCAAACGAAAAATTTAATACGGATAATGGCAGTTATATAGCAAGATGCCGGCATTTCAATGTCGATGGTTGTTTAATCATTGCAGGAGAAGAAGTAGAGGAGGCTACCTACGATATAGCTTTAGAGGGCTTACCCTGCATCGGAATAGATATCGAGTTAAAAGGACCAAAAGCAAGTTATATCATGACGGATAATGTGGGTTTGGCAAGAAAAGTGGTAGAGTATCTCTATCTTCATGTCATAAAAAAAATTGGTTTTATTGGTGGTAAGTTTGATTCTCCTGTTTCTACCTATCGTAAACAAGGTTTCTTAGAGGCAATGAATCAATTTGGTCTGGAAATTTGTGAGGATTGGATTCAATATGGTGATTTTCATGAGGAAAGCGGTTATGTGGCAATGAAGCGAATACTGCAAAGTAAAAAGCTGCCAGAGGCTGTTTTTTCTACGTCAGATATGATGGCACTTGGAGCATTGCAAGCGATTAAAGAGGCGGGCTTGAACTGTCCTCAAGATATCCGGTTAATTGGGTGTGACGATATTGCAGCGTGTCGGTATAGTCATCCAAAATTAACGACAGTGAAACAGGATAAAGAGAAGTTTGGTAAATTATCCGCCTATATGCTCGACGATTTGATTAATGACCGGTCACAATTAAAACCAGTATTTATTGATTCAGAATTGATAATCAGGGAATCGTGTTGAATAAATCCGGCTATATTGCTAGATTCCCGGAAATATTCAATTTAATAATAGAATTCAGATATTTCGTAAATGCTATTCTATTGCGACAAAAGAAAGAATTGGATAAATAGCCTTTTATAAAAAATAAGGTTGCAGGAGGTTATATGGTGAATTACTACGCGGTGTTTGATGTTGGAGGTTCTGCCATAAAATATGCTCTGATGGATGAAACAGGTTGTTTTATTGAAAAATCCTCCCTTCCGACTCCTAAAAAGAGTCTAGCCGAATTTATAGATACAATTGGTGATATTGTAGGTGAGTTTAAGAAAAGCTATTTGGTAAAAGGGCTGGCTATTAGTATACCAGGTGCCGTGAATGTTGAAACGGGGATTATTGAGGGATCGTCCGCTCTTCCATATATTCATGGACCCAATATAAAAGACCTTCTTCAGGATAAAACGGAGTTACCTGTTGAGCTAGAAAATGATGCGAATTGTGCTGGATTGGCAGAAGGTTGGATTGGTGCAGCAAAGGATGTGAAGGATTATCTTTGTATAGTGCTTGGTATTGGTATTGGAGGTGCAGTGGTTCTCGATAAAAAGCTTCGACATGGGAAAAATGGTTTTGCCGGAGAATTTGGGTATATGTTGATGGAGGACTATCTGGGGCCGAATACTGGAGAATCCTTTAGTTCTTTAGCAGCGGTAGGCGGATTAATCCAACAGGTTGCTAAACGAAAAGGAATAGACCCCGATGTTCTTACAGGTAAAAAGATATTTAAGCTAGCTGAAAATGGGGACGCGGAAGTAGCGGATGAAATTGATAAGTTTATGAGACGACTTGCTGTTGGCATATATAATCTACATTTCATCCTCGATCCGGAGAAGATTTTGATTGGAGGGGCAATCAGTCATCGAGAGGGATTTGTCGAGAAGATTAATGAAACATTACAGCAAATGAAGTATGAATCAGAAGGCTTAACGGTTAAAGTAGAAAGATGTCAGTTTGGCAATGATTCTAATTTAATCGGTGCTCTATATCATTTTTTACAACGGCAGAAGGACACATTTTAGATTTGAAGATTTCGAGAGTCTCTAAGAACAATGGTATAAAAGGGAAAAGCAACAACTGGGTGGAAGGGAGAGTACGATAATGCATAAAACATTGAAACCGTTTCCGACGAACTTCTTATGGGGAGCTGCTTCAGCTGCCTACCAAATTGAAGGTGCATGGAATAAGGACGGGAAAGGGATGAGTAATTGGGACAAATTTGTTCGTATCCCCGGTAAGACATTTAAAGGAACGACGGGAGATGTCGCTGTAGACCACTATCATCGTTATAAGGATGATATCCATTTAATGGCGGAAATGGGCTTAAAGGCTTACCGTTTTTCCGTATCTTGGCCCCGTATTTTTCCGAATGGAAGAGGCGAGATTAACGAGAAGGGCGTTGCCTTTTATGATAATTTAATTAATGAACTGCTTAAAAATCAAATTGAGCCCATCTTGACCTTGTATCATTGGGATTTACCTCAAGCACTTCAGGATGAATATGGTGGCTGGGAATCTCGAAGAATCATTGAGGACTTTACCAATTATGGTGTGGAATGTTTTAAACGCTTTGGAGACCGTGTAAAGTACTGGGTCAGCTTAAATGAACAAAATATTTTTACAAGCCATGGGTATAATGAGGGCTCACATCCACCGGGTATAAAGGATACAAAGCTGTTTTATCAGGTGAATCACCACGCAAATCTAGCCAATGCCAGTGTCATCAAAGCATTTCGTCATTATGTTCCGGATGGTCAAATTGGCCCAAGCTTTGCGTACTCGCCAGCCTATCCTGCTTCTTCAAAGCCGCAAGATATATTGGCTGCTGAAAATGCTGAGGATCTAAACAGCCATTGGTGGATGGATATTTATACTTGGGGGAAATACCCGAAGGCTGCCTGGAACTACTTAGTAGAAGAAGGTCTTGCACCAGAAGTGGAAGAAAGGGACTTTACCTTATTAAGAGAAGGCAAGCCAGATTTTATGGGCTTAAACTACTATCAAAGCACGACATTTGAAGTCAACCCATTAGAATATGGAGTGGGTGCCGGTGAGATGAATACAACAGGCATCAAGGGAACATCAAAGGATTCGGGTATTCCAGGGTTGTTTAAAACTAAGGTGAATCCCAACCTAGAACGCACTAATTGGGATTGGACTATAGATCCCCAAGGATTAAGGATTGCACTTCGCCGAATCACGAACCGATATGATTTACCGATTTTGATAAGTGAAAATGGGCTCGGTGAATTTGATAAGCTAGAAGATCAGGACAAAGTCCATGATGACTACAGGATTGAGTATCTACAAGCACATATTGAGGCTATTCAAGAAGCCATCTCAGACGGTGTCGAAATGCTTGGCTATTGTGTTTGGTCATTCACGGATTTACTAAGTTGGCTGAACGGTTTCCAAAAACGCTATGGGTTCATCTATGTTAATCAGCATGAAGAAGGAACTCATGACCTGCGTCGTATCAAAAAGGACAGCTTCTATTGGTACAAAAAAGTCATCGAATCGAACGGAATCTAAAGAGCGGAGGATTACTTCGCTTTCTTTTTTTTGCAAATAATTAAGAGGGTTTAACCGATTGAAAAGAGCTAGTGGAAGTGGAGAAAATGACCTTCCTTATTGATCAATATAATTGGAATTTGTTTTACATCTTAGGCAGTCGTCAAATAGAAACGATTAAAAAGAATATCAGTGTACCCGGGAAAACAAATGGACACCACAGTGAAGTGATGTCCATTTTTACAAATTAATTTAGTTGTGGCTCTTCTGCGCGCGCTGCTTGAACACGTTTCCCAATCAAGCCATATACAATTGTCATTAACACTACACTAGCAACCATTACCGAAACACTTGGCACAATAAATGTTTTACTCATTGAGAAAATAACTTCTGTACGGAACCAGCTTTGGAACGGTATCCCTACACCTAACAGCGCCGCAAAAAATCCTATTTTCACTACAATATGTTTTCCCTTCATTTTCCCAATCATCGCGTTAATAAATAAACGTAACAGCGCTAACCCTGACCCAACGAAGAAAAACGTTACTAAATATCCTTTCACTTCTTCATCTAATACAAATGCTTTCCCTACTAATCCAATAATTATGACACTCGCTATCGCGATTAACATTTTCGATAATTTACTCATTCATTGTTCCTCCTCAAAATTGAACACCTTGTTCTGTTTCTGTAATTATCATAAAGCGAATGGGTGTTTGAAGCAATGCATAAAATTGAACACTATGTTGATTTTTAGTATTGGTTTAATATTGGGATCCTTAAATAAGGCTGTTTTTAAAAGATTGTTGGGTCTTCGATGCTTTTACGGTTACTCTAGTTTCCACATTAACAGTGATACTTTTTGGATGATTTGAATTGTATGTACAAGAGGTATTTTCCAATCTAATATAGCAAAAAAGGGATTTTATGCACACCTACAGAATATATCTAATTAGGGATTATGATGGAAAATATTTATATGTATCAGTATTTCATTATGAGGAGCTATTAAATGAATGAGAAAACATATTTAAGTATAGAAGAGATTGTTTCATTACCAACTTTATCAGGCACGAACATAAGTGAAGATGGCAAAAACGTAGCATTTGTTAAGAAGACAGCTAAATGGAAAGACAATACATATAGCAATCATATATGGATATATGAAAAAGAAAAGGGACAGAGTTACCCATTAACAGGGGATATAGATAGTACATACCCATTATGGTCTCCAAAATCTAGCAATATCGCATACCTTTGCCCAGTTGGGGAAGACCAGAAAAATCAGATCTTTGTGAAGTCCATAGATAATGATAGCGGGGTTCAAATTACTGATGAGAAAGAAGGAGTCAGTAAATTCAAATGGGAGCCTACAAGCAAAGGCCTTTATTATGTTGCACAGTCAAAAGAATCTGAGGAGATTAAGAAACGCAAGGAACGATATGGAGATTTTCAACATATAGGAAAGGGTTATCGCAATGATTGCTTGTATTACATTGAAATAGATGATAGCGTTGTTTCCCAACTAACTGATGGTAATGATTTTCATATCCATGAATTTGATATTTCAAATGATGGGGAAAAGGTAGTATTAATGGCTACGCCAAGCCACAATATGGAGGATTATCCTAATGGAGATTTATACATATTAGATATTCAAGCTCGAGAGCTACAAAAGCTGAATATAGATAAGTTATTGGAAGGGAGCGTTTACTTTTCTCCTGATGGCAGCAAAATATGTTATTCAGCAAGCATAAAGGAAAAGGATTACTATAAGACTCGTATACAAGACAGTACGCTAGAGATATATGATCTTCATAATGGAGAGCGAAATCATCCTTTGACAGATTTTGATAGTACGGTCATTCCACTACGTTGGACAAATAAAGGAATTTTAATCAGATGGCAGTATAAAACGAATTATCGAATTGGATTGTTATCTAAGGATGGCAAAGTGGAAATGTTAAGCGGAAAAGTAGATAGCTTTATAATGGATGCTTCTATAACAAAGGATGGAAACCATATTGCTTATAACAAGGCTATTACAAATGAAATCTTTGAAATCTATTTAGACGATGAAAAAATAACGAATGAAAATAGATTTTTCGAAGGAAGGCTTAAAAGTAACAGAGAAATAATATCCTGGCAAAGTGGCGATGGTCTTGAGATTGAGGGAGTTTTATCAACGCCAGTAGAGTTTGATGCAAATAAAAAATATCCATTATTAGTGGTAATCCATGGTGGTCCGGCTTGGGCATCCTTTCCAATATTTTCAGACTGTTTTAATGAAAAGTATCCTATTGAACAGTTTATCGAAAAAGGCTTTATCGTTTTAGAGCCAAACTACAGGGGAAGCTCTGGTTATGGAAATGAATTCTTAAAAGCTAACTATAGGAAACTGGGGATTGCTGACTACGATGATGTTATATCTGGAGTAGATCGACTAGTTGAAAAAGGCATTTCAGAAAAAGATAGAGTAGGGGTTATGGGATGGAGCAACGGGGGATATATATCCGCTTTTTGTTCTACATTTAGTAATAGATTTAAAGCTATCTCAGTTGGAGGGGGAATTACTAATTGGAGTACACATTATGCAAATACGGATATTCCTTACTTTATTAAGATGCATTTAGGAAATACTCCATGGAATGATCCAGAGATTTATGCAAAAGCGTCACCCATGACATATATTAAATCCGCATGTACGCCAACGCTAATCCAACATGGTGAAATCGATGCAAGAATCCCGGTATCAAATGCATATGAGTTATATCAAGGATTAAAGGATATGGAAGTTGATACAGATTTAATTATTTTTAAAGGAATGGCCTACAGTTCGGACCACCCGGGAATTACTGCGGCTATTATGAAGCAGAATTTGATGTGGTTTTCACACTATATTCTGGAGAAAGTATGAGAGATTTTTAATATAAAGGGTTTGTAGTGCTTTTCCTTTCGACACATTGTTGAATAACAATCTTTTAAGGGATGTTACCAAACGAGGTTTTGGGTGCTTCTTTTACATATCTAATAAAACTGCATTTTATGTATACATTTTCCATTTTGTGTGTTAAATTAATTGAAATCTAATATGGGGTGATGTATATGTTATTAAAACCTAAGAAATTACAGCAAGGAGATTATATTGCAACAATTAGTCCTTCATGGGGAGGCGCGGGTGAACCAGAACTAAAATGGCGTTATGACCAAGGTGTAAGGAGACTTGAAGAGTTTTTTGGGTTAAAGGTTATTGCAATGCCAAATAGCTTGAAAGGTGCAGATTATCTTTATAATAATCCTAAAGCACGAGCAGAAGATTTAATGATGGCTTTTAAGGACCAAAAGATTAAAGCAATTATCGCAAATATTGGTGGAGATGATAGTATTCGTTTACTGCCTTATATTGATTTTGAGGTTATAGCTAAAAATCCTAAAATTTTAATGGGTTACTCTGATGTAACGATTGCTCATTTATTTTGTTTAAAGGCTGGGGTATCTTCCTTTTATGGCCCGGCTATTTTAACTGATTTTGCAGAAAATGTTGAAATGCATCCCTATACAGTTCAATCAATACAGCAAACACTTTTTTCTAATGAAATGATAGGTGAAATTGTACCATCTACTGAGTGGACAAGCGAGCGTTTGGAATGGGTAGAATCAAATAAAAATCGAAAACGCACAATGCAACTGAATAAAGGGTACGAATTGCTGCAAGGTACAGGGAAAGTGCAGGGACGTTTAATAGGAGGGTGCATTGAAGTACTAGAGTTTGCAAAAGGTACCGTGCTATGGCCAGAAGAAACATACTGGGAAAATAGCATCTTGTTCTTTGAAACATCCGAAGATCAACCAGAGCCTAGCTTACTTAGATATTGGCTAAGAAACTACGGTGTACAAGGTATTTTACAAAAAGCAAATGGAATTATCTTTGGTAAACCACAGGATGAAAAGTATTACGAAGAATATAAAGAAGAAATTTTAAAAGTGATGAAGGAATTTAACTTGGAGGATACATCAATTCTATATAATATGAACTTTGGACATACCGAACCAAAATTCATTTTACCTCTTGGCGCTTTAGCAGAAATTAATTGTAATACAGAATCTTTTACTATTTTGGAAAATGCCGTACTTTAATCAAAAGTTTAGATGCCCTTAAAGTTTCCAAACACCCCCTTTGAGAAGGTTTCTTTTTTCATAATCGAGCCAAATTGTTTAATGAAATAGATAACTAAATTGGATACATATATTAAGATTAGGTAGTTTACTCCAATAGGTTTACTTAAACTAACGGGACAGGTTAGTATAAGCATCAAAGACATTTGGGATTATAGGTATATACCTTAGGAGTACTTCGGGAGGGAATATTGTGTTTATTGTTAATGTAGAAGGTGCAATTTACAAAAATGAAAAATGGTTGTTAATTAGACGTAGTGAAAAAGAAGAACACGCTGGAGGCTTACTGTCGCTTGTTGGTGGAAAGGTAGAAAAAGAAGGGACTTCAACAGATATTTTAGAAAAGACACTAAAAAGAGAAATCACTGAAGAAGTGGGGATAGAGGTTTCAAATCTTCGGTATGTTAATAGCTCATCATTCGTTACTGATTCAGGATTAAATGTGGTTGACATTGTATTTCTTTGCAATCACGAATCAGGCGAACCATTTGCAAAGAGTCCTGATGAAGTTGATGATGTTATTTGGATGACTACCCAGCAAATCCTAAATAATTCTAATTTACCTGTTTATTTAAAGGAAAATATTAAACTTGCTGAAAAACTGCTATTACTTTAATACAACAATCGGGCACAATTCGTGATTCAGAATTGCGCCTTTTTCAATAATAGAACCAATATTCAATGAACAAGTAATAGCCAAATTTTATATTTGAAAAATATAATGCAATGGACTCTACTAATTTTTATTGAAACTTAACAGTACATAGTTCGACCTACTGTAATAAGATTAATATTGTAATATACTATTATAAATAGATTAACAATGTTAATATATGTTTTATTCAAAGATCTCTTAAATATTCAGTGAAAAATTAGAAGGAGTCCTAAAATGAAAAAGAGAATAAACTATTTAATCTTACTTTTAACTACCATCTTTGTCGTTGGTTGTACGAGCGTAGAAGATGCTTCCGTTACAGGTAAAGAAACAGATTCACAAGAAGTCACAACAAGTGAAACAGATTCACAAGAAGTAACAACAAATAATACCGAAAAAGAGCAAACAACTGTAAGTGAAAAATCAGATTCAGAAAAAACATCAACTCCATCAAAAGATGAACTGTTCAAAGGATACAAACAAATTAAAGTTGATGGTGGTAATTTGTCTGGTCATCGTGAACCTAACGTTGTTGTTGATATTGGTTTTGGAAATCGGAAGTATTGGGCTTTCACGAATGAATATGGGCAGCTAATACTTGTTGTTGCTGACAAAGTAATTCTACAAGATGACCGTACCGAACCTGTAACATCGTCTGGCAGATATTACTCTGATGAGGCAAAAGTTCCTGGTGTCGAAAGATCAGATTTAGATGAAGGTCATATTATTGCAGATTCTCTCGGAGGGGTATCAAATGCTTACAATATTACGCCGCAAGATAGTACGCTAAACCGACATGGTGACCAAGCATATATGGAAGACGCCATTCGTAAAGCTGGTGGGGCTACTCATTTTGAAGCAATTATCACATATCCTAATACGAAAACGCAGATTCCTTCTCATTATAAGTACACGTACACTTTAAGAGGGCATGAGATTGTAGATGAGTTTGATAATGGTAACCCGGATAAGATCAATAAATCTCTGGGGTTAACTGGAAGTAAATCAACTACCTCAAATAAGTCAACTAGTACTAATAAGTCCAATACATCGAATGGCACTAAAGATGTTTCTAGTGTTGATACAGATGGTAATGGACAAGTAACGATTAAAGAAGCAAAAGCAGCTGGTTTCAAAATGCCAATAACAAGGGATCACTGGTTATATCAATATATGGATGATCGCGATAACGATGGTGCGGTAGGGGAATAAGCACCTATAGCTCAAGTCAAACGGAAAGCTGTGTCGTAATTGTATAAAGTGTATGAAAGAAATCCAAAGATATAGAAGAAGTAATCGTAGCAAAGCAATTGGTAGCATAGGAGGAATGTATGAGTAAATTGACCATAGTATTTGCAATCCCACTCGCACTACTTATATATGGCGGTGCCAATCTATATATTGGTTATCGTCTCTATAGGGGGCTTGTGCTTATTTTTACGAGGATCAATAAATGGGTATTTGCGTGTGTGTATGGTGTTATTGCATTTTCTTATTTACTAGAATTTTTACCTTTACCAGGAGCTATCAATGAGTTGGTGACAACGTTTTCTTCTTACTGGTTGGGGATTTTCGTTTATTTATTGTTATGGTTTGCAGTGATTGATGTTGTAGTATTTATAGGGAAGTTATGTAAGCTGATTCCATCGCCTGTTCCTAAAGTTGTCCGCTTGTGTTCTTGGGGACTCGCTATTCATAGATGTACAAGGTTTTGAACAATTGATCCAAATAGATACAAAGAGTAAGAAAAACCTATTTTTAGTGGCTGTGGTTGATGACAAGATTGTCGGATTTTCAAGGTGTGAAGGAAATCTATTAAAGCGATTTGCTCATAAAGTAGAGTTTGGGGTCTGTGTCTTGAAGGATTATTGGGGCTACGGCATCGGCAAAAATCTATTAAAAGAGTCCATTACATGGGCTGATGCGAACGAAGTGAAAAAAATTACCTTAAATGTTCTGGAAACAAATGAAAAAGCGATACAACTATACGAAAAATTTGGCTTTAAAAAAGAAGGACTTTTAGAAAATGACAAAGTTCTATCCGACGGCAAATACTATAACACTGTTGTTATGGGAAGATTCAATGATCGATGAGCATTGAACCAAAGGGGAAATATGATGAAAATTAGTCGAACAAACAATTTTGAATTAGTCGCAACATTAAATAAATATGTTCACGATTTACACGTAAATTTATATCCCCAATATTTTAAAGAATATAATTACGTGGAAATTAAGAATTTCTTTCAAAAAATAATAGATAAAGAGAAATTTACTTTCCTTCTATTAGAGGATGATGACAAACCTATCGGATATGCTTGGATTGAATTTAGAAATTATCCTGAAAACGCCTTTAAAAAAACATATCAATCGATATATGTGCATCAAATAAGCATCTCAGAAAGCCAAAGAAAAAAAGGATATGGTTCAAAATTGATGGACGAAATTGCTGAAATGGCAAAAGCAAACGGTATTAACAAGATAGAATTAGATTATTGGTTCAATAACGAAATTGCAAAGAGCTTTTACAAGAAGAATGATTTTGTAAAATATCAAGAATTTGTTTATAAAGAATATTAGATGACAAGAAGTGCGATTTGCTGCTGCCTCTCTTTTTTTCATTTTTTGTTGCAAATGCAGTAAGACTAGGATAAATTTGATGCATATGTTTAAGTATTGCATTTGCGATAGAAAGTAAAGGGTGAAATAGATGAGTTGGAAATTAAAAAAATTTGATGAGTTAACAAATAGTGAACTATACAATATTTTAAAAGAAAGAACCGTAATTTTTGTAGTGGAACAAAATTGTCCGTATCTCGAAGTGGATGGTAAGGATCCATTATCTTATCATCTTTTTAAAGAAGTGGATGGAGAAATCGTTGCATATTTAAGAATCTTACCTCCAGGTGTTTCGTATACAGAAAGTTCGATTGGTAGAGTCATAGTAAAGAAAGAATTTCGTGGACAAGGAATTGCAAAGGAACTTTTAAAAAGAGGGCTAGATTTTATCCAAAACGAATTAAAAGAAACAACGGTTAAAATTCAAGCGCAAGAATATTTAAGAAAATTCTACGGTTCCTTTGGTTTTCAAGCAATATCCGAAACCTATTTAGAAGATAATATCCCGCATATTGATATGATTTTACAATTTAAATAGAATTAATTTAAGAGACAGAATTTCTGTCTCTTTTTTAACTAACGCCACCTTTTGTTGACAGCACATCGCTTGTATGAACAACAGAAACTCCTGCTTCTATGTAACTTCTTATTGAGTTCAAATCACTTATTTTATATCTTCTGTCTGTTTTCATATAAGTTTGTGTTTTTATCAATATATTTATATATTTTATAAATTATGGTAAAATATACATAAAATTAATAGGAATGGGGTAAGTGAAATTGAATGTAGAATTAACCAGATTTAGAGTCAAAAAGGGTAAAACTGAAAAAGTAGATGAATGGTTAAAGTTTTTAAACGAAAATATGAAAGATGTCCTTATTACTCTTGAAGGTGAAAAAATGTTTGTTGAAACTATATTTAGAGAACACCTAAATGGAGACGAATACTTATATTGGTACTTAGTACAAGGCGAAGGTGGTCAAGAAGTTGAACAATCGAACCACTGGATTGATAAGAAGCACTTAGAATATTGGGATGAATGTATTGATGAAACATTTAGACCTGTTGACTTACAAACGGAAGTTGTTATGATTCCTGAAAAAGTAAGAAATAATATGATATAAACTTATAACAAGAGAAAAAGATGAAGATACAAGATATCAGATAGTAAACTAAATAGTAATTAAAAAAAGTCGTTTCTTACAGTTCAGAAATCGACTTTATCATGTTCTTGCAGTTTTTTTACATATACACTTCAACTGTTAAAATTGTCTTCCCAAAACCTCTCAGAATCGAGGACAAGACGTATAGTCTAAGTTTTAAAGAATAGTAGATTCGCGACCAGATAAAACGATATTTGTTGATGGTGTACCATAGGGCATTGCTTGATCGATAAATTCTTCAAGCTTTTCAATTGATGACATAGCAACTTTTACAATATAACTAATTTCTCCAGCAACACGATAACAAGCTAATACATCTGGATGGTTGTAACAAAACTCCGCAAGCTTTTGACAATTGGATGATTTGAATAACACAATAGCCATCACACCACGGTCAAGTTGTTTAAGGTCGAGCTCGGTGCGATAACCTTTAATAACTTGTTGGTCTTCAAGCTTTTTTACTCGCTCTGCAACTGCTGGTGCTGATAGATGTACATGTTCAGCAAGCTCCTTCGTTGTTATCTTGGCGTTCTTCTCTAACTGTTGCAAAATTTTATAATCAATCGTATCCATATCTTTACCTTCTTTTGAAAAGTATTAGTATCTAATATCCGATAAATATAAAGTAAACATTATTAATTACCTTTTTTAAATTATATAAAAAATAACAAACTTCGCCTACACTTTAATTATAAAGAAGCGGAGGGATTATATATGAAAAAAATATTGTTGTTATTAGCAAATGGCTTTGAAGCATATGAAGCGAGTGTTTTTACCGATGTGCTTGGCTGGAATCAGCTAGAGGGTGATGGATCTACAGTCGTTGTTACAGTTGGTATGCATCCGTTACTGCAGGCGACATGGAATTTCCAGGTAACACCTGAAATGCTAACAACAGATTTAAATCTTGATGATTTTGATGCACTAGCGATTCCTGGTGGGTTTGAGGAAGCAAACTTTTATGAAGATGCATTTAGCCAATCTTTCGGCCAAATTATTCGGCATTTTGATAATCAAAATAAACCAATAGCGTCCATTTGTGTTGCCTCACTAGCAGTAGCACATAGTGGTGTATTAAATGGCCGTAACGCGACAACTTACAATCATCCAACAAGTAAACGCCTAGCACAGCTCGCTACATATGGCGTAAATGTCGTCAAGGAACGCATTGTAATCGATGACAATATTATTACATCATCTAATCCAAGCACAGCGATGGAAGTAGCTTTCATATTATTAGAAATGCTAACATCAACCCAAAATACTGCTAAAGTGAAGGAATTAATGGGGTATTAAGTTGGCTAATAGCTGAAAATATAAAGGCGCAATAATGTTACCGAATCATTGTTGTGCTTTTTTCCCCTTTCTATAGCAAGAAAAAATATTTATATATTGACAGTTTGATTTAACAACTAATTACCAATTTTGGTATAATGTATATAAAAGAGATGCTATTTAAAAAGCTTATTTCTCTTGAAGTTGCAGTTGTTGGAACTATTATAGTTAGATTTGAATTATAAGATTTCTCAAAAATATTAAAGAATGGAGGTAATATTTTTATGTTCAAAAAATTTGTTGCGTTATTTTTGATATATTTTAATATTCTATACTTCTTTAATATTGTGTTGGATAATTTAGATGTGTGGATAAATATACCTTTGGTTTCTGTTATTTTGGTGATTTCTACACTTACTATTAACAAGCTATTTAATTGGGAGCAGTAAAATATATATTAATTTCCTTCTATAAGTAATGAAAAAAGCGAATTCCAAATAAGTGGAATTCGCTCTTTTTCTAAAATGAATGAAGGATTTCTTTTTTAAAGTTATGGAACTAACGATACAATATAGTTAAAACGTGGTGCCTTTGTGCATATATCCATCTATAATTTCTACGGGGAGCACTACTAAAAATATGTGAAGATATAAATTTAGGAGGACAAAATAATGTTTGAGAAATTTAGAAAGAATAACCTCAGTAATGAAAAGATAGAGGAATTAGTAAATGAAGCAGAAAAAGTCGATGAAGAAGCATTTCAACAACACGGAAAGCATTATTCAGAGGAAGGTCTTTGGAATAAGATAAAGAAATACTCTAAAAAGGCTGGTTCTTCTGTGGTCTATGCCGTGTTACTTCTTTATTTTGTAATGAAAAAAGAGGAAGTTCCTAAGAAAGAAAAGGCATTAATCCTTGGTGCTTTAGGTTACTTCATCTTACCATTCGACTTTATTCCAGATGTTATTCTGGGGGTAGGGTATGTTGATGATCTTGGTGCTCTTATTGCAGCTTTGGTTCGAGTATCTATGTATATTGATGCAGATATTAAAAAGCAAGCAAAAGATAAGCTCCAGGATTGGTTTGGTGATGATGTAGATACTTTAGATATAGATGATCGATTGATCTAGTGCCAGTTACGTCATGCAATTGTGCATATATACGTTAGGGGTGGGAGGAGATGCTTTGAAACAATTTCTTAAAATCATGCTTAGCATTTTAGGTGTCATATTAATAGGAATTGGAATACTTGTAGTTCTCTTTCTTTTAGAAATGAAACCAGATAAGGATAAAGAAGAGAAAGTCAGAATTCAAGCTGAACAATATTTAAAAGAGCATTTTAATGATAACTTCGAGATATATGACACTTTGTATGATAATATGGGGAACTTTTCATTTGAATATGCTGCTAAGGTCAGGGATAAGAAGTCGAATATAGAGTTTTTTGTTTATTATGATGATGAAACAAAACAAATGGTGGATACTTATATTGCGGATAAATGGGAAAAAGACTTAAAAAGTGAAATACGTCCTTTTGTTGAAGAAAGTTTTGGCGAAACAACGGATTTAATCGTTTACTTTAGCAATGATAATATCGGTCGAGAATTAGCTATCGATCCTCTTAAACCTAAGTTATAAAGAGTTTGATGTTGCACCATCCATCTATATTACTGTCCCTCGTAAAAAGAGCGATAATGACGAAAAAATCTTAAATGAATTAATTGCTTCTTTAAAAAGCGAAGGTAAATTAAAACACGGTTCGTTTGCTATGAGTTATATCGATGAAAAAGGTGCCATTTTAGATGATGAATGGCATAAAGATTTCTAATTAACTAAGTTTAGTTTAATTGAGATAGCATAAAAAAAGGATTAGCAAATAAAATCATCTGCTAATCCTTTTTTAGTTACTTTAAAACATATTTTTAATTGTATAGTCTTTCAATATTTTGATTTTAAGACAGCATAGGATACCCAATATATAATTAATTGACCACAGAGAACCATTGAGATTACTTGGGCAACATCAGAATTTTTCAATATATAAAAGATAACAATAGCGAGTCCTTCTAGTAGAATTGAATAATAAAAAGTGGTAGATCGAGCTTTGGTAGCAAGGAATTGATTACGCTCATCATTGTTTTCGACTGTTATTTTTTTGGCGTACGCATCATTGTTTTTATAACGTGCAATTTGGACTAAACGAAGGCCAGAAACAACTACAAACCCTAACCCCATTCCGCTCCAAAAATTATCCATTACCTCCATGAATTCGGCTAATATAAATAGCGCAGCTCCTATAAATAAAAGTGCTGAATACCATACCATTCTGCTTTCTATGTTTTTCATAGTTTTCACTCCTCTACTCTTCTTCAAAGATAAATACGTCTTCAATTGTTTTCCCAAATAGCTTGGCAATTTGATAAGCCAACATTATTGATGGATTATACTTTTCGTTTTCAAGAGAAATAATAGTTTGACGTGAGACGCTTAACTTTTCAGCCATTGTTTGCTGAGTATACCCCAATTGTTTTCGTAACTCTGGGATTCTATTTTTCATAGTTGACTCCTTTCTGAAATGTAAAGCTAGCTTTACTTTCATGTTACAATAAACGAAATGAAAAGTAAAGCATACTTTACTTTTTGTTGAACAGAGGATTTAATGGAATTTAGGGGTCTGAAATTTTTGAAAGATGCTGTCTTTGTGCTTATTCGAGAATTAGTGAAACAATTTAGAGAAAAAAGCGTTGTATTTAAAAAATCTAAATAAATGGATATCAATAAACTGGGAGGACTTAATATATGGATATCATAAGCATTATCAATAAATTATTGCCAATTTTACCGGTTGCTCTTATTACGGCATTCTTTATAATTGGAATTTCTTTCGTATCTTACGCCTTTTATAAAAAAAGAGGTGGAAAACTAAAAGTAACTATTACTCAGTTTGTCTCGATATTCCTACTGCTAGGATGGTTTGTTGTAGTTATGGTGTTAACAACCTTTAGCAGGGGAGAAATGTTTGAAGGTTTGGTCAATTTCCGACTTTTCAGTGACTATGTTAATACATGGCATCAATGGTCGTTGAGTGAATTGCAACTGATCATTTTTAATATGTTAATGTTTGCACCGTTAGGATTCCTACTACCACTTCTTAGCAAAAAATTACGCCACTTTGGTATTGTGTTAGGTCTGTCAATAGTTGTTACATTAGGGATTGAATTAATACAAATGTTCACCCATAGAGGAATATTTGAATTGAATGATATTTTACATAACGTACTTGGAAGTGTTGCGGGATATCTCTTAATGAGTGCAATCCTTGATTGTGTTACACGTCGAAAAATCATTGTTAAATCTGTATTGAAGGCACTTTACATTCCAATGTTCTTTGTACTACTTTTTTCTTGTGCACTAATTGTTTATCATACGAAAGAGCTAGGCAACCTTTCGATTCGTCCGGCAGTTCCTCAAAATATGAAGCAAGTGGACGTCAAGCTTAAAATAGATTTGCCAACAGATACCGAGTCGGTTTCTCTTTATCGCAACAAGCAAATTCATAATCTGAAATATGGGAAAGAAATAGCTGCACGGATGGAAAAATCTTTTAATTTGCAGCAGAAGGGTAGAATGCGAATTGAAGGTTTTAATCGCATTTGGACGTATATTGACAAGGACGGAAAGGAATTTACATTTACCTACTCGTTGCAGAGAGGCGGATGGGGGTTATACCATGAAGGGGATAATAATGACCCTATGAAACCAGATAGGCTAGAAAAGTACGGACAATATTATGGAAAAAAGTTGGTTTCAACAGATGTATTGCCTCCAGATGCCGTTTTTAGTACACAAGATGAGAATACGCTTCGGTGGGATATTGAACAAAACATGACAGATATTATTCATGGAGATTCTGATTTTACAGAGGGCTTTATCATGCTTATACCATCTCAGAAACACCAAATGCCACTAGATTTAGATTACGATATGAATAAAAATAAATATGTACGCAAGGTTGATATTATCAGTCCGGCTCAAGCCTATAAAGATATTCTTAAAGGAAACTTTGCTATTTATAATGACCTAGTGGATGGAGATCAACTAGATATAAATGAATATGAACTAGATTATATCTACGATTCAAAAGGATATTATCAGCCCGTTTACCGCTTCAAGGGATTACTGAATGGAGAGGCTTGGGAAGTACTTATTCCAGCAATTCAATGATATTGGGTACTATTGTTGTAGATTCTTCTTCGATAGTACCAAATAAATCGTTTGATCAATAAAAATAGAAAAAAGGCTACCAAATTGGTGGCCTTTGCACTTTCTTTATAAAACTTTTTGACAGAGATTGTGATTCTCTGACCCCTAGGGATTTATTAATTGTGAAGTGAAAATTAGCTATAAAAGACGGTGGTGATTTTTATAATAAGTGGATTTAGTGGATACTTATGTTATTATCGAAGGGGCGTTTTTATAAAAATTATAATAGGGGATAAATGACATGAATCGTACTGTTAAACACCAAATTACTGGTGAACAAATTACATTTTTAGAAACAACAGAGGAAACGCAAGGAAAGTATCTCTATATTGAAGTTGTTTTGCCACCACAAGGAGATGGACCACCATTACATAGTCATGATGAATTTGAAGAGGAATTTGAAGTTATTTCAGGTCAGCTAACAGTTACTCTGGGGAAAGAACAACATGTATTACAACCGGGAGATAAACGACTCGTTACATTAAAGACGACACATACATTTACAAATAATCATGATGAGATGGTTGTTTTTCGAGTGCGTTTAACACCCCCAAGCCAATTTGAGCAATCCGTGCGCATTCACTATGGCTTAATTGACGATGGACTTGTAGATGCAAAAGGTAATCCGAAAAATATGGTACATACGGCGTTAATTTTATCTATGCAAAATACATTAGTTGCGGGTATTCCATTTTGGTTGCAGCGCAAGCTATTCGCATGGCTTGTGAAGCGTGGTCACAAAAAGAATGCGTATAAAGGCTTTGAAAAATACATAGGTAAACCTATTCAATAATTATGCTATACACGCCTGTCTTAAGAAAATTTGATTGTTAGGTTCATGGAACGTTTTTAAACAGATTGGAGATAACGATTTGGGTTGTTATTGTTAGATAGAAAACTTTTGGAACGTTCCCCAATTTTCCTGCTTTGTAAACTCTGGATAACCGGATATAAAGTTAACCATGACAGGCGCATTTTTTAAAGGGGGATGTGCATTAAAAAAGGCTCGATCGCCATATCTTATAGCAGTTAACGCCAATGGTAACTCACGTCTGAAAATTTCATCGCGTTTTGATGGAACAAAATTATTATTGGATGGCCCCTGATCTATGTATACATAAACGAAATAGTAAAAGAGATTTTCATATGTTATCCATTCTCCTAATACTTCGTCTCTCATAGAAGGATTCGTTTTTTCCCAGGCGTAACGAATGCCGATATTTAAAAAGAGATTGCCAGTTTCATCAGAGTGAGTTAGTGTGTACCGCCTTGGAATTACTGGTTCTGTAGAGGTGACACCATGCATATATTCCACAGAAAGTTTCTCTGGTTTAAAAGTAGTCAAGTCATCTACTCCTTTTTCTTCTTTATGTGATGGCTATTCGAAAATATATGCATTTAGCTTCTACGTTAGACATATTTAGAGAGATAAGCTGTGTAAAGAATCCCTTTTCGCTTACAAATTAAATACATAGACTGACACAGATTACAATCTGAAAATTAATTAATATGTATTAAATAGAATTTGTCAAGAATGCACCCGTAAATCATTAACAAAAATGCATACATAGAATATAATGTAGTACCTTGCAATAAATAATAGTGTATGGTAAATTATTGAATAAGGTGTATTGATTGATGTTCGGTACTGTACAATATACAGTACCTGATGAATATCAGAAAGGAGTGATGGTGCATTGAATGTACAATTTAAAAAAGGCGTCTTGGAGCTATGTGTGCTTGTGTTACTTGATAAACAAGATCGATATGGCTACGAGCTTGTTCAGAAAATTTCAGACCAAATCGAAATATCGGAAGGTTCTGTTTATCCACTATTACGAAGATTGACGAAGGAAGAGTACTTTACGACTTATTTACAAGAATCAACAGAAGGTCCACCACGTAAGTATTATAAGTTGACGGATAAAGGACGGGAATACCTTCACGAATTGCTGACAGAGTGGACGGAATTTTCTAGTGGAGTCAATCAATTAATCAAGGAAGGTGTACGCCAATGAATAAAGAGCAATTTTTGAAGCAGCTGGAAGGTTCTCTAAAAAGACTTTCTACAGAGGAAAGAAAAGATATTCTGCAAGATTACGAAGAGTACTTCGCAGTGGGGATGGAAAATGAAAAGTCTGAGCAAGAAATCGCAGCATCTCTTGGAAACCCAAAACAAATTGCCAAGGAGCTGCTGGCTTCTTACCATCTTGATATGGTTGAACAAACGGCTTCTGCCAGTAACATTTTACGAGCAGTTTGGGCTGTGATTGGGTTGGGGTTCTTTAATGTTCTTATTGTCCTTGCACCTTTTTGTGCATTGGTTGGCTTTGTATTTTCCGGATGGTTAGCATCATTGGCGTTCATTTTATCACCAGTCGGTATTCTTTTTAATCTATTTATAGGTCAGTTTATAATAGCTGATTTGTTCTTGTCATTTGTTCTTTGTGGGATTGGCATATTCGTAGCCATGGGGATGTTTTACGTAACGAAATATCTAACTAAAGGATTTGTTCGCTATTTGAAATTTAACATTACGTTTGTAAAGGGTGGGTTGAAGCATGGTTAAAAAATTATCAATTGTTGCGTTGCTTCTAGTACTAATTGGTGGTATAGGCAGTTTCTTTACATTTTCCCAAACGAAACAGAAAGAAATCACGACAGAGAAAACGGTAAGTTCTGATAAGGTGACGGAGGTCCAGATTTTAACGGACAATACAACTGTAGATGTTCTTCCGACATCGGATACGAAGACTAAAGTAGAGCTTGTCACAAAAGGTGTAGATGTTTCTAAGTTGGATTTTACTACCGAAGTGGAAGGAAAGAAACTTACCATTAGATTAAAAGAAGGGAATACCTTCTTCATTGGTTTTGACTTTCGATCATCTCATTTACACGTATATATCCCGCAAAAACAGTATGATTCCTTTGTGGTCGATAATGATAATGGGAAAGTAAAAGTGTCAGAGCTGAATATAAAGAATCTAAAAGTGCAAACGGATAATGGTCGTATTGCATTAGATAAGATTGTAGCAGAAAACGTAAACGTAAAAAGTGCAAATGGCAAGTTAGAGTTTAATGATGTGGAAGGAAATCTTAAGGGCTCCTCAAATAATGGTAAAATATTGCTTGCTACAAAGGACTTAGATCGGAACATTCAATTAGAGAGCAACAATGGCAAAATCATCATTAAAACAGATAAGGAACCAACTAATACCACCTTTAAAGTATCTACCCACAATGGGAAGATTAATATCCTCGATAAATATGAGGGGAATACAGTTATTGGAAAGGGAGAAAATGTAGTTAATCTAGAATCGAATAACGGTAAAATTGAAGTGACAAAATAAAAGTGAAGTATGGGGAGAATGTAAAGTCTCTTGGGCATGCTTTCGGTGCTAAATATAAATATGAATTTCGATATTAGAAAACCTTAGTGGAATTTTACCAATCTACTGAGGTTTTTGTATGTTTAAGAGCAACAACATTTGGAACATTTTCTTTAAGAAGGAATAATAAAACAACATGTCGAAAATTGTTAATATGAGAAGTAAAAAGTTTGAGCTAACGGAGGCAATGTTTATGAGCACACCTAAGCATATTATTTCTGCAGCAACAATTGTATTGAATGATCAAGGTGAAATTTTATTGATCAAAGGGCCACGTAGAGGATGGGAAATGCCTGGTGGACAAGTGGAAGAAGGGGAGTCGCTAAAAGATGCGGCAATCCGAGAAACAAAAGAAGAATCAGGAATTGATATCGAGATTACAAAATTTTGCGGTGTCTTTCAGAATGTAGATCGCTCTATCTGTAATACATTATTTAGAGGGAAAGCAATAGGCGGTACGCCAACTACCAGCTCGGAAAGTCTAGAAGTCGGTTTCTTCCCAATCCCAAAAGCATTAGAAATGGTCACCTGGAAAAATTTCAGAAAGAGGATTGAGTATTGTCTAGATGAAAGAAAATATCCTTTTTATGTGGAATTTCGTGGTACGGATCGTGAGGATATTGAGTTTGAGATTTGAAAGTATTTAAAGTGTTGGTGGCTTGGAAGTTATTTTATTAAAAGAATAGTTTGTGGAATGAAATATTGAAATTTTTGAAGAAGTATGCTAACTTGAAGTAGTTTAATTTATTAGGTAAATATACCAATTTTAAAATTAATTGGTGCAAATATTTTATATGCTAATAAAATCTTAATAAGCTATGAAAGGAGGAGGCAGCTTATATTGTTTAAAAATAAAACGTTCTTATATTTGTTTATCATATTTTTCTTTGCATCTATTGCACTAAATATCCCTTTTCCAAATAAAACTCTTTATCGTGAAACAGTTATTTTGTTGAACATACCTATTAAAACATTAAATGGATTAAATTATGTGGGGATTACTTCGTTCCTTTTACTAATTGCTAGTCTATATTTTTTAGTAAAATCACTGAATAAAGATTTGTAGTAATTAAGTTTTCTCCCTTCAATCGTTATAAATTTGTATCAAAAAACATTTGCAACAGGAATCTATTCGATTTCTTATAAGGATAGTGAAAGTCGTTGCAATTTTGACATGATAAATGAAGAGACCTTACATGGAGAGTGTGATCTTCCGCTTAAAAATTACAGTAAAAATGATGTCCAATTTTCTATTGAATTTTATGAATCATCCCCGTCTAAGTATGGTCCAAAGGTTTCACTAATGAATAAAAAAGGTCCATATAAAGTAAGACTCAAAGGAAAAGAGAGTAAAGTAGTACAAATTGAGGCGGATATTGATGTATCAAAGATTAAAAAACACAGCGATGGTGGAGCAATGACAGGCAGCGTACCGATTATCATTAGGTCGGGGGAGAAAAGTAGAAAGTTGTGAGTTGGTAGATAGTTTCTAGGAATGATTTGCTTAACTCAGAACGTAACGTAAGTGAATCATTAATCACAAAAAATAACCCATCCTTGAGTTAGGACCTCGGATGGGTTATTTTACCATTTCAGAGCCAATCCCCTTAAAGGAATCAACTATCGATTTGACCGTTCGATGCGACAACATTGGCGGTATTTTTTATAATTCTAGTATACGTAGGGATTGACATGTTTACAAGTTATATTCATGTGAAGCATTCATGATTGCAAATCATTGCAATTGTTCTGTTTTATCACTAGCATTTCTCATAACAATTTTACTAAATAGCGATGCTAACACTTGTTGGAACAGCATTCCGAATACGACGGGCATGGCTACTTTACTTGGAAAATATGTTGTTGCTACAATAACTCCAATAGCAATGTTACGCATTCCACCTGTAAATACCAAAGCTGTGGTTTGTTGATGGTTTTTTATAATAAAACGACCAATGAGTAAAGCGAAGCTATATCCTGATACAGAGATGGCGAATACTAAGAGAATAACGCCTACTAAGTGAAGATTCAAATCTTTTATAAAAGGCGCAATGGCACTGCTGTTAATCATGATAATGCTCAACAATGCAATTTTTGAAAACGGCGCTAATTTTTTGCCAATCTTTTTAGGGATTTCACCTTTTGATAATTCATTGACGAGTATACCTAAAATGGTTGGTAACACAATCATGACGATCAAATCTAATATAAGTTCAGATACATCTAATTGAATCTTTTCACCTGAAACCACATACAACAATAAAGGCATGATGAATGGTGAAAGTAGCGTATCGATTAAAATGACCGATAACCCTAGAGGTAAATTTCCTTTACATATACTTATCCAAATGACACTCGTGATACCTGTTGGCACAGCAACGGATATAACAAATCCAACTGTTAACAAATGGTCATCGAATATGACAGTAGATAAGAAAAACGCCCATAAAGGCATTAAAATATGTAAAAATACGATCGTAAATATAATAAATAAAGGATGCTTCCGAAAGACATTTACATCTTTAAATTTCATTTTTAAACTACTTGTAAACGTCATAAACGCAAATAACCAAGCAACAAGAAATACGAAATGATGCCCCACATTTTCTAACAAAACACCTACAACTAAACTAAGTGGTGTCAAGATCGCTATGTATTTTTGCAGAAAACGATTTACTTTTTCTAACATATTTAGACCTTCTTTTATGTTTTTTTCAGCATACCATATTTTAAAGAGAAAATGGATTGCACCATCTAACTTATCTGTAGTGTTTGCAAGGGACCAGAAATGTATCCGTTGTTAATTTATAAATGAAATAGGAGAATAGATATGTCTATAACTAAAATCATAGATTTAATAGGATTAGTATTTTTTGGTTTGTATGGATTTTATATAGCAGATATCTTTACTAACTTATTTTTTAAGTACTCAATCTTTATTGGCATGTTGCTTTTTACGATTAGTTTTATTTTAGATGTTAGTTTTTATATAAAAACTAAAAAAGAGTAATCTTTTTATGATTACTCTCAACTTAGAAGAAGCTAAATAGTGCCATGACAATAATAAGTACTGAAACGAGTAAATAAAATAGGCCCCAACCATTTTTACCTTTCGTTTTATATTCTTCAAAAGCTAATACGGCAAAATAAATCCCTAGTAATAAGGATGAAATTGGCGTATAGGTATAGTCTTTTGTTATTAAACTGTATGTTGCAGCAATCAATATCAATGCTGAAAACAGTATTTTTATAATTAGCAGCTAAATCACCTCTATTCTTTAGGAAGACTGTTGTTTTATTAATAGTAATAACTATAGGTATTCATGAATATTGTAATGTATATTGGTTAATTTTACATTTATTACAAACGTAGTGCTAGGAGAATATGTATGTTATAAGGGATGTGCTGCATATGATAACAAACAAAAAAATGTTCTATACAGCAATTATTCTTTTTGTTACATTGCTTATATTGAGTTTGCCTTTTCCAAACGATGGCTATTTAGGTGAGACAATTGCAACAGATTTGAATATTCCAGTGCGTTCTGAGAGTGGATTCTCATACATAGGGCTTTGCTTCTTTTTTATATTGTTTGCAAGCTTATTTCTCTTGAACAATTCGATTGATAAATATAATATTCGAGCGATCCTAATAGCTGTTTTGATTGCTATTTTTGGACCTTCAAGTTTTGTTAGTTTATATCAAAAAACGTTTGCAACTGATATTTATGCAGTTACCTATGATAGAGACATGAGTAGTTGCAATTTTGATATGATTGATAAGAAAACGTTACACGGGGAGTGCATGCTTCCTTTTAAAAATTATAGTAGTAATGATGTGAAGTTCAGTATTGAATTTTATGAAGAATATGATGATGATTTTCAATTTGTAACGATTATGAATAACAATGGTCCGTATGAAGTGAAGTTAAAAGGAAATCAAAGAAAGGCAGAAAAAATTGAGTCGAATATAGATGTTTCAAAGTTAAAGGAACACATATCTGGTGGCAGTGCTATGGGTGTAAAGATTGTCATGAAATCAGGTAAGAAAGTTCGGAGATTATAATTGTTATGAGATAGCTTTGATTTTATTTGGCTTAGAGAACTTCACTCTAAGCCTTTTTTTACGTTAGGCTCCTAAATTTTCAGGGTTGTCTACATACAGTTTTTACAATATTCCGCGGAAATAGAAGAAGCTACTTTTTTCAGGATACAAATAAACGTGATAAACAGTAGCTTCTGTCATCCTTTTTTGTAAAATTTAACTAAATATTATATACTTAATTACAGAATGTCTAACCATATTTGTCTAAACGCATCTGGATGAACATAATAAATACTTATGAGAAAATAAAAAATAATATTAATTTTTTAAATGGATATTATTAGTTAAAATGAATATAGAAAGAAAATCCACTAAAAAAGGGTGATTATCATGCAATTTACAATTCATCCCATAGCAGTTGTTCATAATTCTAGAATCGCTATAGAAGATGATGATTGGGGATCTGTTATTTCAACGATCAGACTTGATTCAAGTATAAGTCCAGCAGCTCTTAAAGGATTAGATGATTTTTCTCATCTCGAGATTATATTTTATTTCGATAAAGTTTCTGATGATCAAATCCAATTTGAAGCAAGGCACCCACGAAACAATAAGGCATTCCCTGAAGTAGGCATCTTTGCGCAAAGAGGAAAGAATAGACCAAATCGATTAGGTGTTACAATTGTTGAGCTTTTACAAGTTAAGGAAGATAAAATAATTGTAAAAGGTCTGGATGCGATTGATGGAACTCCGATTATTGATATAAAACCAGTGATGAAAGAATTTTTGCCAAAGGGAGAAGTTAGACAGCCTGACTGGTCTATTTCATTGATGGAGGAATATTGGGATAAGGCGGTAGATTGAATGTATACACTAAAGCATGAATTAGAGCCTAGTGATTTACCTATATTAAAACATATTTATCAATCAGTCGGTTGGAAGAAACATGATGAAGCCATCATTCAAAAAGTGTTTGAAGCAAGTACTCACAAGGTATTTGTGATGGAAGGCGAAAAGATAATAGGTTTTGCTCGAGCTTTATCAGATGGAGTATTTAATGCGACGATTTATGATGTAGTTGTACATAAAGATTATCAAAATAAAGGTGTTGCAAGAATGGCATTAGAAAATTTACTTCAACAATTAGAACATATTTCGTGTGTGCAACTAATTGCAACAACCGGAAACGATACGTTTTACAAAAAATTTGGGTTTAAAAAGCTGAAAACGGGAATGGCAATCTATCAAAGTGAGAAGTTGTCAAAGGAATATTTAGAATAATAAGAATTTTTATTTTGTCCGGTACTAACTGAATGGACGTCCACTTTTATACGAGGGGAATGTAAATGATGAAAATAAATAAAATCACCATTTTTGGCCTTCTAGTATCTATCTTTCTAATTGTTGCAGGTATCTTTTTATTCAGCCGTGAAAACAAGCAGCAAACGACTGTGCATATCTCTCATGCACCAACAGCAGAAGAAGTACTAAAACAAAATGCAGATTCGGATCTTTTTATGTTAGAAGATTCCGTTTACGAAACAAATATTGATTGGGTAGATCAATTATCCTTAACAAAAAAAGATATAGTCGGTGAAATTGAAAGCAATTTTTCAAATGAAGCGTCATTTAAAAATAAAATGGCCACCAAACTCCCTATTGGCACGAAGATATATTCAACGAATGAAAGAGAAGACGTGTTGATTGTTCAATATAAGGGAGAAGAGAGGAAATATTATAAGTTAACGGAAGGATAAACGGTTTGTAAAAAAGTAGATGTTTAAATCAAAAGGGACAAATTAACGGCTATTCCAATACAAAAGGAGACACACAAAGATAGGCTAGAAAACGGCGTTGATAGGAAGTAGGTAAGTACAATGATTGAACAAATAACAAAATGGATTATATTTGCTATACTGATCATTTCATCAATCAGTTTTGTAATCATTTTTCAACTGAATTATATTGCTGAAGCATTAGCTGCACGAGCACTCCCGTTAGCTATTGTAATCGGTCTTACTGCAATAGCTGCTTCTATAATAGCTAAAAAGTAATGCCATTATAATCAAAAAGAACAAAGTCTAAAATGTTGTCTAAACATATGAATTAGAACGAAGGATTCTAGTTATACAAACAATGACAACATTTTAGGCTTTTTTCATACTATACTATTGGGGTGAAAAAATGCCGAGAGTGAAATACCGAGATGCAGATGTTGACCTAATGGCAAGGATGATGAGGGCAGAAGCTGAAGGTGAAGGAAACCTAGGGATGCTATTTGTTGGAAATGTTATTGTGAATCGACTTGTATCCAATTGTTTAGACTTTCAAGATTTGAGAACAATTGAAGATGTCATTTTCCAAGTACAGGGCGGAAATTACTCTTTTGAAGCCGTTCAAAAAGGGAATACATTCTATCAAAGAGCGAGAACAAATGAGCAAAATTTAGCACGACAGACACTCGATTATTGGAGACAACACCCAGCTAAATATGCCCTGTGGTATTTTAATCCATATGCGCCATGCCCAGATACATGGTACGGCCAACCATTTACGGGGCAATTTAAAAACCATTGTTTCTATGAGCCAGCACCTGACACATGTGAAGGGGTTTATACGTAATAGGGGATTTGATTTCTCACGTATGTTTAGTAAAAGCTGAGGGAGATTTATTTCTAAAATCAGGGTGTTTATTACCAAATTAGGACAGTTTATTTCCGAAAAAGGTATGTTTATTTCTAAAACGAAGGGATTTATTTCCTGAATAGGGGAGATTGTTTCTCACGGAAGATTAAAACATCAGTAGCTCAAATGCTACTGATGTTTTTGTATACATAAATTATTTTCTAAGTAGTTGCTAGTAAGAATTCTTCGCCGCTTGGCAATGAAAGGCTATCTGTTCGTCCTGCGAAGTAGCGTTCGTTCAGGTCAGCAGACG
This sequence comes from uncultured Rummeliibacillus sp., assembly GCF_934216135.1. Classification (NCBI taxonomy): domain Bacteria; kingdom Bacillati; phylum Bacillota; class Bacilli; order Caryophanales; family Caryophanaceae; genus Rummeliibacillus; species uncultured Rummeliibacillus sp. The sequence goes on from NZ_CAKQBI010000029.1 coordinate 33,410, forward strand.
ATACGTGTTTTGCTTCTCGGAAACCGGCTTTGAGAGCAAGATCAATCATTTCTTGTGGTGTGAAAAAGCTAATGAAAGGTGTGCCACTCGATTTGGCTCCTTTTTTTGCTTCTTCAGCATCTTTTTTAATGTCGGGTTCAGTTTGATCAAATGGTAATAAGAATGTCATCGCTAACGTAGTGCCAGGAGCAAGTGTTGCAACTTGGCGGAGTGTAGCAAAAATCGCTTCTTTTGTAAGGTATTGAGTGACACCGGTTGATGCCACTACCGCAGGACGACTTGCATCGAATCCAGTATTTTTCAGTTGATGCCACCAAGATGAACCTGCTTCAAAATCAACTGGCACGAGTTTTAACCATTCAGGAATACCAAAGCCGGTCTCAATCAGACGTTTTCTTTTCCAATTCTGTGTTTCGGGCTGATCGACCTCGAAGATATTCATCTGAGATGCGATTTCCGGACTGCGTTCTGCAAAGGTGTCAAGGCCAGCGCCTAGTATAACGTACTGCTTGATACCTTGTTCAAGTTTATCTGTAACTAAATCCTCTATAAACCGAGCCCGCGCAACAATGGATGCTCGGAAGCCACTTGTAAACTTCGGATCCATATCTGGTCGCTTGCGCCAATCATCTTCAGGTGCAATGAGTTTGAGTCCTACCTCGTCTTCAAGCACATGTGGTTGTTCATCTATTTGTAGGTGCAAAGCTCGCCATAAAGCAACTCGCACCGCAGTATGATCAGGTATATTTGTTTGCTTAGTCATTCATTTCTTACTCCTCTCGAACTCAGGAATTCGTTAGTTGTTTGTAAAGATAATTGTAGTTCAATGGTATTTAATTGCAAGGAATAAAGATGGAGTACCTGGATTCAGAACAATTATTTCCCTAGGAAACATAAGAAATGCTGATTATTCGCTCTAAGCCCCCGTTTATTCGCTCCCACGAGAGATTTATTCGCTCTCTCCGGCCATTTATTCGCTCCAAAACAAATTGTATTCGCTCTCTCGGCAATTTAAGTCATCTCTCCAGCGTACTCAGGTAGCGAAAAATACTCTTATTTATCCGCGGCAAGATTACTAGATTGACCAAGCAACTGGGCCGCGTAAAAGGAGGAGTAATAGGTGCAGCAACAATGTATTCGCTCTTGGCGACTGTTTATTCGCTCCCACGATTGATTTATTCGCTCTCTCCGGCCATTTATTCGCTCCAAAACAAATTGTATTCGCTCTCTCGGCAATTTAAGTCATCTCTCCAGCGTACTCAGGTAGCGAAAAATACTCTTATTTATCCGCGGCAAGATTACTAGATTGACTAAGCAACTAAGGCCGCGTAAAAGGAGGAGTAATAAGTGCAGCAACAATGTATTCGCTCTTGGCGACTGTTTATTCGCTCCAAAACAAATTGTATTCGCTCTCTCAGCGATTTAAGTCATCTCTTCAGCGTACTCAGGCAGCGAAAAATACTCCTATTATCCGCGGCAAGATTACTAGATTGACTAAGCAACTAGGCCGCGTAAAAGGAGAAGCAATCAGGTATCTCGACAAAATTATGTGCATTTATAGTCCCTTTGGAGTAAAGAAATTTGGGTTTTATCTACTATTATTCATCAAGATAATTAGGAATAAATAATCTCAATAGTATATTTTTTACATGGTATAATTTCTAAAAGTTAACATATTTGTATGCGTAAAAGTCGCTGTATTTAGGGTGACTTCTGTTTTTTATAAAAGGGGTGATGAACATATGTCTTTAGCGTATTACTATGCACTTTTGCGTGAAAAGCAAGAACAACTTCGAAGGCTTCAGGCTTGTAGTAACCAGCTACACTTACACCAACAAGAATTTATCGAGTATGAAAGTAATATCACACAACCTACGCTATCTAGTAAGACTTGGCAAGGAGTGTTAGCTACTAAGTTTGATCAAACTCGTCATGAGCAGATGCTTACTAAATACCGTGAATTGGATGGACAACAATTCAATTCTGTTTACACGGTGATAGCAGAAAAAATGAGTAGTCTACAGAGTGAAATTAGTGCGATAAAAGAGATTATTAGAAGTCTTGAAGCGGCTCGTGCTGCAGAAAGGGCGAAATCTAAATAACAAATTTTACTTAAAAGGAGACGCTATTTGATGAGTACAGAAATTAAAATCAAGCAAAATGTAATTGACCAAGCACTTTCGAAGATGAAATCCTCTACAAATGCGCTTCATACTTCGCTTCCTTCTGCAGTAGGGGAAGATAATGTACTAACTGCTGTACAAAAGTGGAAAGTCCTCCATCAAGAATATGAAAAAATGTTAGAGTCCTATAAAACTTTATTAATACAAAATGAGGAAGCTAGTCAACAAGTGGTACAAAGTATGATCGAATTGGATGATCAACTAGGAGATTATAAAGTGTTGAAATAAGGATTGAAAAGTCAAACGAAGCTAATCTTTCTGAATGTATAGTGAGGTGGTTATTATTACTAAGGTATTAGATGTTGCCGGTATACAGAATGGAATTGAAAAAACGCTCAAATCTTTAAAAAATAAACAAAAGGAAATAGACGCAATCGAAACCGCGGTGCAAGGAATACTAGCCCTTGAAGATGCTTTTAAAGGAAAAAGTGCGGATGCGATGCGAAATTATTATAGAGAAGTGCATTTGCCATTTATCTCTCATTACAAAACTTTTATAGAAGATTACGAGAGTAAACTAACTATTATGGGCAATGAATTGCAAGCGCTTGAGTCTGCAAGTAATGGGAGGATTGTCGAAGCTTTTTTAGCAGAAGATTTACAAAGTAGCCTACAAAACACAGCCAATCATACAATCATTCTTACAGATGAAACAAATCAAACAATTCAATCCGTACAAGACATTGTAGCTGCACCACTATTACATGATACATTCTTTTTGGAAGAAGTGGATGATGCAAAAAAACAAGCCCGTGATACGGTAGAAAAAATTCATCAATTTGATTACAATCAAAGTAAAGCTTTAGAAGAATTATCCAACGATGTGTCGAAAATGCAAAACTACATAAATCGTATTCAATCCCATACGAAAAGTGGAAAGATACAACTAGATAAATATACAATCGGCACAGTAAAGAAGTATCAAATCGATGAATTACTTTTAGAAAATACCTGTTCTAGAGAAGACAGTAAAGAAGAGTTACAAAAGAAACTCGCAAATACAACTAACCTAGAAGAATTTTTGAAACTCGCAAAAGAATTAGGTGAAGAAAATCTTACCGATGAACAAAAACGGATCCTCACCTTGTGGGAAACAGCAGAAGGTATTAAAAACGGTGCCTACAAAGCAGGTAAAGAATTCTTAAATGGACTATTCGATTTCGTCTTGCATCCTGTAAAAAACATAGAGAGTACAATCGACGCACTTGCGCATCCAATCGAAACGCTCGATTATTTTTCGAAGGCGATCCGTGATTCGTATGAACGAGATGTGATCAACGGAGACGCCAAATCCCGTGCGGAATGGTTCTCTTATGCATTAGGAAGTGTCGGATTATCCGTATTAGGAACAAAAGGGTTGGGCGCCGTATCAAAGACCGGAATGGCAACAACGAAAGTCGTTACTAAAGCCGGCGCCAGCAAAGTAAAAGGTGCAATTTCTGGTTTCGAGTTATTGCCGTATGCCCCTAGGAATCAATTAGCCTATGCCAATGCAAGTGTTGTGCCTTACAATGTGGTGAATGGTGCTAGGGTGAAAGATCAGTTGCTTTCTATGGCGAAGGTGGAAAGTAAGAGTGGTGGTAAACCTTTACAAAAACACCACTATGCAACTAATAAAAGTAAAACGTATACTCACCAGTTAGAAAATGTGACTAAAAAGTATGGCTTGGAGTTAGACGATACTTGGAATAAAGAATTATTACCCCATCAAGGAAGACATCCGAATGCATACCATGAATATGTGTTAGACAGGATAAATGAATATGATGCTATTGCACGTGGAAATAAGGAAATTTTTTTAGAGTTATTTGAAGGGTTAAAGAGTGAAGTTAGGGAAAATCCAGATATGCTTTACAAAGAGTATTGGTTAAAGAAAAAATAGGTAGGGGATATGGATGAAATTTTATAAGATAAGCATAGAAGTTTCAGGCGAAAACGATATAGTATGTCATTATAAGGATGATTTAGGTATTCAACAATACGAATTTAAAATTGGAAAAACCTTTGATAGATGGGATGGAAGTTTTAAGTTTTACTATGATAAAAGTGAGGGAGATGTGCTTACTGACTATCTTGCAAATGATATGGGATGGTTTGTGGTATCTAGAAGATTGAAAACTATTATGGAGAACTTAAATACTAAAATTGAGTATTTTCCAGTTGACATTATTGAGCTGAAAAGTGGAGATAGTTTAGAAGAATATTATATTGCTAATATTCTTAAAGTGGTTGATGCGCTTTGTTTAGAAGAGTCAGATTACCATGAAATACAGACTAAAAGTGTTGGGACAATATATAATATACGAAAATATGCAATTTATGAAAATAAAGTAGAAAATAGTGATGTTTTCAAATTGGGAACTAGACAGGAAATTCCTATTTTCGTTTCAGAAATATTTAAAAGAGAAATTGAAAATAATGAATTAACAGGTTTGGAATTTTACGAAATTAAAGCTATCTAAACTATTAAGGTTTAGGTACCAGGCACCGAGACAATTAATATGCTCAAAGAACTGTTGGCGGAAAAGATAGATTACCAAATGATAATGGTGGGCATTTGATAGCTAGCATTTTTAAAGGTTCTGGTGATATTGACAACTTAGTACCAATGAATGCTACTCTGAATAGAAAAGAGTACAAAGCTATAGAGACTACTTGGAAAAAGGCTTTAGAAGTAGGGAAAACAGTGGAAGTTAAAATTGAGCCTATTTATTAGTTTTAGGTACCAGGCACTGAAACAATTCAGAAAATAGACTACAGATCAAGTCCTTAATTTCTCAAGAGGTTAGGGGCTTTTTCTTTTTATGTTTGAATTTATGATTGTGTAAAC